>DASXLH010000366.1:0-3170 GCA_036496335.1 Acidimicrobiales bacterium | reverse complement strand
ATTCGGCCACCGAGCGCAAGCGGTCGGGGTCGGCGACGGAGCTGCCACCGAACTTCTGGACGATGAGTGGCATCGGGCCGGCACGGTAGCGGCCCAAGGGGGCATCCCCTCTGACAGGTGACCTCGGCCACGCCGGTGGGCACCGAGTTGTCGCCCTGTTGTCTGCTCGCGGATCAGGGTCGTCCTGCTTTCGGCTCGCACGGCCGGCGACGGGTCGGGCGCGATGAGGCTGGGTCGGGCTCAGCGGGGCCGGGGACGGCCGGTCGGGGCCAGCGCGCCCCAGCGCTCGAGGCGCTCGAGGAGGGTGACCTCGTCGACGCCGGAGATCGACGCCAGTCCTCGGATGTCGTCGCGGCGCACGGAGAGGATCCGACCGTTCCAGTCGCCGCGGTCCAGGACGATGGAGCGGGCGTAGCGCAGGACGGGGGCGGCCTCCTCGGGGGCGGCCTCGAGGGCGAGGAGATCGAGGATGACGTTTCCCGTGGCCGCACGGGTGCGGTCGTCGCGGACCTCCGGCTCACCCAGCAGGGTCGCCATCGGGACTTCGAAGAACTCGGCCAGCTCGCGCAACCGGGGCAGGCTCAGGTTCCGGAAGCCCCGTTCGTAGGCGCCGACCGCGGACGCGCTCCATCGCCCACCCGACTCACGCTCGACGTCGTCGAGGGAGAGCCGGCGCTGGCGGCGGACGGCGCGCAGCCGAAGTCCGACCTCCTTCGAGAAGGAGGCAACGTCGTCGAGCACCTCGTGTTCCTGGGGCACGGACCACTGTTTCGACGCCGTCTCGGCCGGTCCCTTCACAACACGGGCCCCACAGCGCCCGCCCGCGACGGTGCCGCACCCGTGGTCCGGTGCCGCATCGGTAGCGTGCCCCGCCGTGCCGAGCGAGAAACGCCAACGGAAGAAGGAGGGCCGCCAGGCCCGGCTGGAAGCGGAACGGGCGGCGGCCCGGCGGAAGCAGCGCCGACGCCAGGCCATCTCGGTGGCCGCCTTCGTGGCGGTGATCGCCGTGATCATCGTCGTGCTGAACCTCGCCACCCACAAGAGCAGCGACTCGGCGTCGGCCACGAGTGCGCCGTACAGCACCGGCGCCTGCGCGCCCGCCACCAAGCCGGCGACGCCGCCGAAAACCTTCAGCGCCGCCCCCCGGAACTGCCTGAAGGCGGGGGCCACCTACAAGGCGGTCGTCACCACCAACCTCGGCGTCATCGATGTCGACCTCGACCCGAAGACCGCGCCGGTCACGGTCAACAACTTCGTGAACCTGGCTCGCTGGGGCTGGTTCGACGGCGAGGGTTTTCACCGCGTCGTGCCGAACTTCGTCGACCAGGCCGGCGACGCCGCCGGACGCGGCGATCCCGGCTACAAGATCCCCGACGAGCTCCCGAAGGCGGTCAGCGACTATTCGAAGGGGACGCTGGCGATGGCCAACGCCGGCGCTGACACCGGCGGCAGCCAATGGTTCATCTGCGTCGACTGCTCCGGCCTCCCCGGCCCCAACTACTCGATCTTCGGGAACGTCACGTCCGGTCTCGACGTGGTCGACGCCATCAACGCCCTCGGAACCGGCGATGGGCCGCCGAGCAAGCCGGTCACGATCTCCAAGGTCGAGATCGTCCAGAGCTGAGCAAACGGGCTGACGGCCGGCTCACCCGGGCAGGTCGGCGACGTCCCGTTCCACCCCGTCGACGAAGACGCGGACGATCCCGGACCCCGCCGTCCGCCATCCGCCGTCCGGCTGGCGGATGATCGCCGTCCCATCGGGGACCGCGGCCAGCACGAGCCCGCCGCGGGCCAGCTCGAGGGTGCGTCGATGGTGCTCGGCGACGTCCGGACCGGCGTGGGGCAGCACCGCCAGGCCACTTGCCAGACCGAGGCCGACGGTGAAGGCGCCGCCCCGGGGATCGACCATCGGATCGCAGAGGGCGGAGGCGGACTCCCCCGAGCCGGCGACCACGGCACCGTCGGCCCAGGCGTCTCGGATAGCGACCCACACGGGGGTGCCCTTCAGGACCGACCGGAGGTGCAGGGGCGAGCTGCCGACCAGGTAGAGGAACCGGGCGGCGCGCACGATCTCGGCGATCACCGGGTCCTCCGCCGCGGGTCGACCCAGGACCCGGGCGGCCACGACCGACGCGCCCAGCGGCGCGAACCACGCCTGCGCGGCGTCGATCAGCTTGTCGGGATGCTCGAAGGCGGCCGCCGTCGGGAGCACCACGACCTCGTGGCCGCCGCTGGAGGCGAGCAGTTCTGCGTCGAACGTGCAGCCGGCGCTGAACTCGCCGCCACCCACCAGTGCCAGGTGTCCCGTCACGGCGTGCATGCTGGCACGGTGGAGGCACCCGTCGAGCCGCCGCCGACGCCGTGGGCCCTCCCGTCCGCCGTCGAATCCGACGACGAGCTCGTGGCGGTGGGCGGTGACCTCGAGCCCGGCACCCTGCTCGCCGCCTACCGCTCCGGTCTGTTCCCGATGCCCACCCGGGCCCGAGGCAAGGAGGAGCCAGCCTGGTGGTCGCCCGACCCGCGCGGCGTGCTCCCCCTCGACGGCTTGCGGATGAGCCGCTCGCTGCGCCGATCGTGCCGCCGCTACGAGGTGACGGTCGACGGCGCCTTCGACCGGGTGGTGGCGGCCTGCGCCGACCTGGACCGCCCGGGTGGATGGATCTCGCCGGGGATCCGGTCGGCCTACAGCCGGCTGCGCCGGCTCGGATGGGCGCACAGCGTCGAGGCGTGGTCGGCCGACGGCGAGTTGGTCGGGGGGCTGTACGGCGTGGCCATCGGTGGGCTCTTCGCCGGCGAGTCGATGTTCTCCACGTCGACCGACGCCTCCAAGGTGGCGCTGGTGCACCTCGTCGAGGGGTTGCGGGCCGGCGGTGGCCTGCTCCTCGACGTGCAGTGGTCGACACCGCACCTGGAGTCGCTCGGCGTCGTGTCCGTACCCCGGGCGACCTACCTCGACCGGGTCAGGGAGGCCGTGGGCCAGCCCCAGCTCCGGCTCGGCTCAGGGACGGGTCACCAGGGCCGTTGACGCCGGGCCGCCACGGGCTTGACCCACCAGCGGCCGGAGAACCGCCAAGCCGGCGTCGGCTCGTCGGGAACGACGGCCCCGCCCCTCGGCCACAGCACCTCGACCGCCGCCGCGATGGCAGCCGCCTCCTCATCCGTGGGAACGG
>DASXLH010000365.1:0-7766 GCA_036496335.1 Acidimicrobiales bacterium | reverse complement strand
GTTCAACCCGATGCGCTTCAGCACGGCGCACACCGTCGAGGTCGGCATCCGCAGCTCGGTGGCGATCCGGGTGCTGGTCCACCGGCAGCGCCGCAGCTGCTCGATCAACGCCTCGATCGTGTCGTCGGTCCGGTTCGCGATCGTGTGCGGCGCCGAGGACAGATCCGTCATCGGCTTACCCGCATCCCAGCGGGCCAGCCACCGATACGCGGTCCGTTCGGACACGCCGAACGCTTCCGCGGCATCGGCCACGGTCCAACCTTGGAGTCGGACTCGTTCGCACAGCAGGGCTCGCTGGCTCGGCAGAAGCCGAGCGTTACCGTGAATCTTCACGGGGCCTCCTTGGGGTTAGGTGCTTCGCAACCCCAAGCCTCAAGGAGGCCCTACTGACGAACGTGGATGGGATCTACAACTAGCCGGAGCAGCAATAGAGCCGGGTATGGCTGCGTGCGCGCAAAGCTGCGCAGGCGAAGCCGGAGCAGCGTCAAGCAACTCGGAAGGTCCAGGAGAACTGGCGAGAGGCGGTCTCGCGGCTCTCGAGGATGGGCCAGATCACGGCGGTGGCGGTCACGTCGCCGGGGGGGAGCGACTCGATCACCTTGCCCGGTCCGGCCTGGAAGGAGAAGACGTTCGGCCGGGCCGGGTCACGCTGGGTCTCGTCCTCGGGGATCTCGATGCCGTTCACCTGCAGCACGCCGGTCCAGCTCGGCTGCAGCTCGACCACGATCGGCTCCTGGCGGGGCACGCCGGGGCTGTCCTCCGGGGGTGCGAGGGACACGACGGCGGCGTCGAGCAGCTTCGGATCGGGAGAGGAGGCCTTCTGTGTGCCGCCGTACCAGAGGATGCCGGCTGCCAACACCAGGAGCAGGGCGATGCCGATCTTGCGGACGGGGGAGCTGGTCGGCATGGCGCGATCTTGCCCCGGCCGGCACCGGTACCGGTGGTCGGCCCCATCACCTCGGCGAGCGGCCATGAGCAACCGGGGAAGGCCTGACCGTTAGCCTCCGTCCAGATGGTGGACGGCATCGGACGCGTCCTCGGCGACCGCTACCGCCTCACGGCGCTCATCGGCACCGGTGCATCGGCCTCCGTCTACCTGGCCGACGACCGCAAGCTGGGCCGGCAGGTGGCGGTGA
This sequence comes from Acidimicrobiales bacterium, assembly GCA_036496335.1. Taxonomy (GTDB): domain Bacteria; phylum Actinomycetota; class Acidimicrobiia; order Acidimicrobiales; family CADCSY01; genus JAEKLB01. The sequence continues at coordinate 6,630 of DASXLH010000365.1, read as the reverse complement.
AGGTGCTGCACCCGGCCCTGGTCGACGACGCCGCGTTCCTGCGCCGGTTCCGGGAGGAAGCCCGCTCCGCCGCCCAGCTGAACCACCCCGGCCTGATGGCCGTCTACGACACCGGCGAGGAGGACAGCGGCCCCTACCTGGTGCTCCAGTACCTCGGCGGCGGCAGCCTCCGAGCCATGCTCGACGTCGGGCACCGGCTGTCCGTATCGCAGGTGGCGGCCCTCGGCGTGGAGGCGGGCCAGGCCCTCGAGGCCGCCGATGCGGCGGGCATCGTCCACCGCGACATCAAGCCGGCGAACATGCTCTTCGGGTCCGACGGGCGGCTCCGGCTGGCCGACTTCGGCCTGGCCCGGGCGCTGTCGGAGTCCGGCTTCACCGATCACAGCGACCGCCTGGTGGGCACGGCCCGTTACGCCGCGCCGGAGCAGGCGCGTGGGGTCCGGGTCGACGGCAAGGCCGACGTCTATGCCCTCGGCCTGGTGCTCATCGAGTGCGCCACGGGGACCGTGCCGCTCCTCAAGGAGGGGCCGGTGGAGACGCTCATGGCCCGCCTCGAGACACCGGTGCCGGTCCCGCCCGAGCTCGGTCCCCTCGTCCCCCTGCTCGAGCGGATGGGGCAGCCCGATCCGGCGTCGAGGCCGTCGGCCGACGAGGTGGTCGACGCCCTCCTGGCGCTGACCCCGAGCCTCGCTCGACCCGAGCCCCTTCCCCTGGCCGGGGTCGACCTGGCCGAGCCCGGCGGGGACGACGACCTGACGGTCCTTCCGTCCGACGACCGCACCGGCCTGCTCCCACCGGTCGAGGGTGCGCCCCCGACCGGTCGGCACCCCCGCCGGCGGTGGATCCTGGCCGGTCTGGCCGCGCTGCTCGTGGTCCTGGGCGGGGGCGGTGCCGCCGTCTGGGCCATCACCCGTCCGCCCACCTACCCCGTGCCCGATGTCGGCAACGGCTCCATCCAGGAGGCCCGGACCAAGCTGGCCCAGGCCATGGCCGCGTCCAAGGACGTGAAGTGGAAGGTCGTGGAGCGCGCCGAGTTCAGCCGCACCACCGCCGTCGACGGCGTCACCAGCCAGAGCCCCGGCCCGCAGACCCAGCTGCGCGACGGCGGAACGGTGACGGTGGCCTACTCCAAGGGCCAACCCCCGGTGAACATCCCGCCGGTGGCCGGCAAGTCGGTGGCCGACGCCACGAAGCTCCTCCAGGACGCCCGCCTGGTGCCCGGGCCTCAGATCAACGAGGCCAACGAGACGGTGGCGGCCGGCCTGGTGCTCACCTCGAAGGTGGGCGCCCAACGGGACCCGACGGTGGTCCCCGAGCAGTCGGTGGTGAGCCTGGTGGTCTCGACCGGTCCGGCGCCGCGCACCGTGCCAGACGTCACCGGCAAGTCACAGGCCGATGCCACCGCCGCCATCACCGGCGCCGGTCTCAGGGTGGCGGTCGGTCCGGCCTCGTTCAGCGACGCCGCCGTCGGTACGGTCGTGAGCTCGGACCCCCCGGCCGGCAGGTCGGTGTCGCGCGACTCGACGGTGACGATCTCGCTCAGCAAGGGGCCCGATCTCGTCACCGTGCCCGACGTCAAGGGCATGAAGGCCCAGGCCGCCATCAATAAGCTCCAAGATGCGGGGCTGCAGGTCACGGGCCAGTTCGGGCCGCCGAACGGCAAGGTCCTGATCACGGACCCAGGGGCCGGTTCACAGGTCCCGCGCAACACCTCCGTGGTCATCTACCTCCAACCCTGACGACGGCGACGTACCCGCCGGCGGGGCCGGGTCAGGCGGTGATGGCCCGGATGCGCTCGACGGCGTCGCCCGTGGTCGGCGAGGCCGGTCGGGTGGCCAGGGCGAGGATCTTGGCGAGGTCGCCCTCGACGGTGACCCGCCCGGCCATGAACGCCCGGGTGAGGGCCTGGGTGTCACGGTCGACGAGGAGGGCGCGGGCGGTGTCGTAGTCGAGGGTCACCGTGGCGTGCGCCTCGGCCAGGTGGTCGACCTCGATGTCGAGGACGCCGTCGGCGGCGTCGAGGTGACCGAGCAGGCGGGCGTCGCCGAAGGGCATGGCCGTCACCACCACGTTGACCTGCAGGTCGATCGGGTCGGCGCCGTCGGCGCTCCCTTCCCGGAGGTCGGCGTGGATGGCACGAGCGGCGGCGATCCACTCGTCGCTGAGGAACGGGTAGGTGGCCACGGCCGTCGAGCCTAGGGGGGGCCCGCTCTACCATCCCCGGGTGACCAGCCCCGACGCCGGCGAGCTCGCCGTCCTGATCGTGCACGGCTTCACCGGGAGCCCCGGGACCATGGCCCACCTCGCCGCTGGCATCGGCAGGGCCGGCTACGAGACCGTCGTCCCCACCCTCCCCGGCCACGGCACCACGGTCGAGGACATGATGACCACGACCTGGGCCGACTGGTCGGGCGCCGCCGAGGCGGCCTATCTGGAGCTGGCCGCCCGGTCCGACCGGGTCGCCGTGGTCGGCCTGTCCATGGGTGGGACCATCACCTGCTGGCTGGCGGCCCGCCACCCCGAGATCGCCGGGATCGTCTGCGTCAACCCCTTCGTGCTGCCCCGCGACCCGGACGAGATCGCCTTCATCGACGCCCTGGTCGAGGCCGGGGACACCCTCACCGATGGGGTCGGCGCCGACATCGCCGACCCCGACGTGGTCGAGCCGGCCTACGACCAGACCCCGCTGGTCCCGCTCCGGTCCCTGGTCGGCGCCGTCACCGACCTCCAGCCCGAGCTCGAACGCATCGCCTGCCCGCTGCTGCTCCTCACCAGCGCCGAGGACCACACCGTCGACCCCCTCAACTCCGACCACCTCGCCAACCAGGTGGTCGGTCCGGTCGACCGGGTCCGGCTCGAGCGCAGCTACCACGTGGCCGTGCTCGACTACGACAAGGACGTGGTCGTCGAGCGGACCCTCGACTTCCTGCGGGCCCTCTGAGCGCCGCCCGCGTCGGCGCGGGAGCGGAGCCGGACGGGGCGCCGTCTACCCTCGACGCCATGGCTGCGTCCGGGACCCCGCGCATGACCCGGGAAGACGTCATCCACGTCGCCACGCTGGCCCGCCTGAGCCTCGACGACGAGGAGCTCGACCGCTTCACCGTCCAGCTGGCGGCCGTGCTCGAGCACGCCGACGACGTGGCCTCGCTCGACACCGAGGGCGTCCCGCCCACGTCCCATCCGTTTCCCCTGGTCAACGTCCTGCGCGACGACGAGGTCCGCCCCAGCCTCGATCGCGACGAGGTCCTGGCCGCCGCCCCGGCCGTCGAGGACCGGCGCTTCAAGGTCCCGCCCGTGCTCGGGGAGGCGCCGTGACCACCACCGGGAGCGACGCCGTCACCATCGCGGCTGACGTCAGGGCCGGCCGACGGCGGGCGCTCGACGTGCTCGAGGAGCACCTGGCCGCCATCGACGCCCGCGAGGTGGACATCCACGCCTTCAACCTCGTCCTGGCCGACGAGGCGCGGGCGGCGGCCGCCGCCGTCGACCGTCAGGTGGCCGAGGGGCGCGACCCCGGGCCGTTGGCCGGGGTGCCCATCGCCCTCAAGGACAACCTCTGCACCCGGGGCATCCCCACGACCTGCTCGTCGAGGATCCTCGAAGGCTGGCGGCCCCCCTATGACGGCACCGTGGTCGCCCGGGTGGCGGCGGCGGGCGCGGTGAGCGTGGGCAAGACCAACCTCGACGAGTTCGCAATGGGCTCGTCGACGGAGAACTCGGCCTTCGGCCCCACCCACAACCCGCACGACCTGACCCGGGTGCCGGGCGGGAGCTCCGGAGGCAGCGCGGCGGCCGTGGCGGCCGGCTTCGCCCCCATCTCGCTCGGCTCCGACACCGGCGGCTCGATCCGCCAGCCGGCGGCCCTCTGCGGGGTGGTGGGGATCAAGCCGACCTACGGCCTGGTGAGCCGGTACGGCCTGGTCGCATTCGCCAGCAGCCTCGACCAGATCGGCCCGTTCGCCACCACCGTCGCCGACGCCGCCCTCCTCCTGGAGGTGATCGCCGGCCACGACCCGATGGACTCGACGTCGATCGACCGACCGGCGCCCTCCCTGGTGGCGTCCATCGGTGAGGGTGTCGAGGGCCTGCGGGTGGGGGTGCTCACCGAGCTGGTCGACGCCGAGGGGGTCGCGCCCGACGTCCGCCGCCGGGTCACCGCCGCCGCCGAGGCTCTCGCCGCCGCTGGGGCCAAGGTCGACGACGCCTCGGTGCCGGCCGCCGGCTTGGGGCTCTCCGCCTACTACCTGATCGCCCCGGCCGAGGCCTCCAGCAACCTGGCCCGCTACGACGGCGTGCGCTACGGCCTCCGGGTCGACGCCGCCAACACGGCCGACATGAACGCCGCCTCCCGCACCGCCGGCTTCGGCCCGGAGGTGAAGCGGCGGATCATGCTCGGCACCTACGCCCTCTCGGCCGGCTACTACGACGCCTACTACGGCAAGGCCCAACAGGTCCGCACTCTGATCATCCGCGACTTCGCCGCCGCCTACGAGCGCTTCGACCTGCTGCTCGGCCCGACGGCCCCCACCACCGCCTTCCGGCTGGGGGACAAGACCGCCGACCCGTTGGCGATGTACCTCAACGACGTCTGCACCATCCCGTCCAACCTGGCCGGCGATCCTGCCCTGTCGGTCCCGTTCGGGTCGGGCGACGACGGCTTGCCGGTCGGCGTGCAGCTGCTGGGCCCGGCCTTGTCGGAGTCGACCCTGCTGCGGGCAGCAGCGGTGCTCGAAGCGGCGGTGGAGGAGGAGCGATGACGGCGATCGACGACGCGGCCGGAGCCGCCAGCGACAACGCCGGGACCACGACCGGCACCGCCGCCGGCGACTGGGAGCTGGTGGTCGGCCTCGAGGTCCACTGCGAGCTCGCCACCGAGACGAAGATCTTCTGCGGGTGCCGCAACGGCTTCGGCGACGAGCCGAACACCAACATCTGCCCGGTGTGCCTCGGCCTGCCGGGCTCGCTGCCGGTGCTCAACCGCGGCGCCGTCGAGCTGGCCATGCGACTGGGGACGGCTCTGGGCTGCACCGTGGTGCCCAGCGTCTTCCACCGGAAGAACTACTTCTATCCGGACATGCCCAAGGACTTCCAGGTCTCCCAGTACGACCGGCCCATCAACGTCGACGGCCGGCTGGTCCTGCCCGACGGCTGGGTGGTGGGCATCGAGCGGGCCCACCTGGAGGAGGACACCGGCAAGTCGACCCACGTCGGCGTCGCCGGCGACAGCCGGGCTGCCCGCATCCACGAGGCCGCGCACTCCCTCATCGACTACAACCGGGCCGGCGTGCCGCTGGTGGAGATCGTGAGCCGGCCCGACATCCGCACCGCCGAGCAGGCCCGGGCCTACGTCAACGAGCTGCGCGCCATCCTGACCGCCACCGGCGCCTCCGACGCGAAGATGGAGGAGGGGTCGATGCGCGTCGACGCCAACGTCTCCGTCCACCGTCCGGGCCAGCCGTTCGGCACCCGGTGCGAGATCAAGAACCTGAACTCGGTACGCTCCCTGGGCCGAGCCATCGAGTACGAGATGGGCCGCCAGATCGAGCTGCTCGAGGCCGGGACCCGCATCGTCCAGGAGACCCGCCACTGGGACGAGGACGCCGGGCGGACGCGCCCGGGTCGGAACAAGGAGGAGGCGGAGGACTACCGCTACTTCCAGGAGCCCGACCTGGTGCCGATCGAGCCGGGAGCCGACTGGCTGGCGGCGGTGGCCGCCTCCCTGCCGTCGCTGCCGGCCGAGCGCCGCCAGGCGCTGGCGGCCCGCACCGGGGTGACACCGCCCGACGTGGCACTGATCGTCGAGCGTGATCTCGACGGGTTCGTGCTCGACGCCCTCGAGGCCGGCGGCCCGGCCGATCGGTTGCTGGTCCACGCCACCAACAACCTGGTCGACGGCGCCGGGGCGATGACCCCGGCGGGCTTCGCCGAGCTGGCCCGATCGGAAGCGGGCGGCGCCCTCACCGCCACCCAGGCCAAGGCGGTGCTGGCCGAGCTGGTCACGACCGGGGGCGATCCCGGGGCGATCGCCGCGGCCAAGGGCTTCGAGGCCATGGGCGACGACGCGTTGGCGGCCGCCGTCGACGCCGCCATCGCCGCCGACCCCGCGGCCTGGGAGAAGTTCAAGGCCGGGGACCGGAAGGTCACCGGCTTCTTCGTCGGCCACGTCATGAAGGCCACGGCCGGAAAGGCCGACGGCAAGGCCGTCTCCGCCCTTCTGGCCCAGCGGGCCGGCGGCGGCTGAGGCCCGGTCACCGGGCCGGGCCCGCCTCGCCCGCTCGTCCCGACCGGGCATAGTTTGCGGCCTGTGAGCGATGTGCCGTCCGCCCTCGTCACCGCATCCGACCCGGCGCCGCCGGCCGACGACGACGTGACGGTCGGCGACCGGCGGCCGGGCCGCCCGAGGGACGTACGGGTCGACGCGTCCATCGAGTCGGCCACGATCGAGGAGCTGTGCGAACGGGGTTTCGGTGGGGCATCCATCGAGGGCATCGCGGCCCGGGCCGGGGTCGGGAAGGCCACCATCTACCGACGCTTCCCCAGCCGGGAGGCACTCCTCTTCTCGGCGGCCGTGCACTTCGCCGGCGAGTGCGAGGCACCGGACACCGGCTCGCTGCGCGACGACCTGGTCGG
>DASXLH010000364.1:0-1741 GCA_036496335.1 Acidimicrobiales bacterium | reverse complement strand
TCCCGTCCGGGGAGACAAGGGAGCGACCGTGGAGTTCATCGAGTACGACGTCGTCGACAACGTGGGCGTGATCACGCTCAACCGGCCGGAGAAGGCCAACGCCCAGCACCGTCCCCTGCTCGTCGAGCTGGACGAGGCCTGGAACACCGCCATCGCCGACGACGAGGTGCGCGTCATCGTCGTGCAGGCCAACGGCCGGCACTTCTCGGCCGGCCACGACCTCGCCGGTGGGGCGCCCCCGCCCGAGAACGGTGCGGCTCCCCGGCCCTACACGCTGGCCGACGCCTACGACAGCGAAGCCAAGTACTTCTTCGGCTACTCGATGTCGTGGCGCAACGCCCCGAAGCCGTCGATCGCCGCCGTGCAGGGCAAGTGCGTGGCCGCCGGGATGATGCTGTGCTGGCCCTGCGACCTGATCCTGGCCGCCGACAACGCCGAGTTCTCCGACCCCACCGCGCGGATGGGCCTCGCCGGCGTCGAGTACATGGCCCACATGTGGGAGTTCGGTCCCCGCAAGGCCAAGGAGCTGCTGTTCCGCAGCACGCCCATCTCGGCCACCGAGGCGATGGACCTCGGCATGGTCAACAAGGTGGTACCGCTCGACGACCTGCGCGACGAGGCCATGGTCTGGGCGCGTGACATCGCCAGCCTCGACCCGGTCATGACCCGGCTCATCAAGCGGGGCATCAACGCCCAGCTCGACACGGCCGGCTTCTCGACCTCGCTGGCCCACAGCTTCGACATCCACGAGCTGGCCCACGGCATGCAGATGTCGGCCATGCACGCCAACCCTGAGGCCCGCCGCGGCAACATCCTCGAGCACATGCGGGCCACCAACAAGTCCATCTCGGAGCGCGAGACCGCACCGACCGCCGCCAACTGACCGACCTCCGAACTGGGTGCCACCCGAGCTGGATCCTGACCTCGGCGGCACCCAGTTCGGGTCGTGATTCGGTCGTTCCGCCCCACCTGGGAACTACTGGCGCGCGGCGGTCAGTCAGTCCAGGGATACCTGGACGACGTCGCCGACGAGGCGGGTCTCGAAGCGGCGGAGGGGGCCGCTCCAGCCGTCGTTCGACGGCAGCACGCACTCACCCGTGGTGACGTCGAACATGCTGCCGTGCTCCGGGCAGCGCAGCAGCCGCCCCCGGCTCAGGGGTTGGCCGCCCAGGACGGTCGCCTGGTGCGGGCACTCGTTGGCGTACGCGCACCAGACGCCGTCGGCGTTGGCGATGGCCACCGGCATCCCGGCGACGTCGATCGTCGCCGTCTCGCCCGGCGCCAGCCAGTCGGTCGGGATCGCGTCGTGGAACTCACCCATGCAAGCGCGACGCGATCCCGGACCGTGGTGATCAGGCGGCGGCCGAGTCGAAGCCCATCAGGCGGGCCATGGTTCCGCCCATGATGAGCTGCTGGTCCTCGGCCGGCATGTCCTCCACCACCTCGGAGTAGGCCAGGGGGTCGGCCATGCCCTCCGGGTGCGGGAAGTCGGACCCGAACATGAGGTGGTCGGCCCGCAGCCCGATGTCGAGCAGGCCCTGCGGATCCGGCTCGTGGAACATGTGGATGTAGACCGAGCTCTTGAACCGCTCGAAGGGGTCCTCGTCGAACATGACCGGGGACTTCTCGTAGGTCCGCTTCAGCTTGTCGACGAAGGGCCGTATCCAGCCGCTGGCGTACTCGGTCGGCATGAACTTGAGGTCCGGGAACCGGTTGGCGAGGCCGTGCCCGATGATCGATG
>DASXLH010000363.1:0-9907 GCA_036496335.1 Acidimicrobiales bacterium | reverse complement strand
TCCGGCTGGCCTTCCCGCCACTCACCGCCGAGCGGCGCAAGGAGTACGTGAAGATGGTCAAGGAGCTGGCCGAGGAGGCCCGGATCGTGGTGCGTCAGCACCGCCGCAGCGCCCGGCACGACCTCGAGGGCATGGAGAAGGACGGCGAGATCTCCTCGGACGAGGTCGATCGGGCCGAGAAGGAGCTCGAGAAGGTCACGGCCGGCCACGTCTCGGCGATCGACACGGCCCTGGAGCACAAGGAGCGAGAGCTCCTTGGGGACTGAGCGCGAGAGCTCCTTGGGGACTGAGCGCGAGAGCCCCTTGGGGACTGAGCGCGAGAGCCCCTTGGGGATCGAGGGCCGGGGCCGCCGGATGATGGACGATGAGGGGAGCCGAACATGAGCGACCGGTTCTGGGACGAACCTCCGGAAGACGAGCCCAAGGACAAGACCGAGGGCGTGCGGATCATCGGTGCCGAGGAGGCGGCAGAGGCCATGGGCCGCGGCGACGTGGCCCAGCGGCGCGGTGAGGGCGAGGTCCGCTTCGGCGATCGTCCGGCGACACCCCCCGAGGACCAGCGCCCGGCCATCCGCTTCCCTCTCCCGGCCGACGAGGCCGACTCCCTGACGTCGCGTCCCCGCCCGGCGCCGCCGGCCATGCCGCACTGGGCCGACCCGCCCACGGGTGAGGTCCCCCGCGCCCTGGTCGACCCCGACGACGAGCCCGCCGGCCAGGCCGACGACCTCGACGCCTGGTCCGGCTTCGCGGCCGCTCCCCGGTGGCGGGACGCGGCGGCCGACTGGGAGGACGCCGACTTCGGCGTCGGCAGCCTCGGTCGGGGGGTGACCCCGTCGTCGACGGCCGGCACGGCCGAGGCCGACGAGGAGCTGTTCGCCTCGTTCGCGCCGGAGGTGCCGGTCGAGGCCCCGCCTCGCCGCCGCCAGGCTGCGCCCCCGCAGCCCCGCCGCCGGGTCACCGGTGGCACCGGCGGGGGCCGCGATCTCCCTGCCGCGGTGATCACCGGCATCGGGTTGGCGGCGGTGGCCCTGCTGCTGTTCGCCATCGGCAACCCGGCCCCGATGATCCTGGTCACCGGTCTGCTCCTGTTCTGCGCCGCCGAGCTGTTCGGATCGCTCCAGCGGGGCGGTTACCAGCCCGCCACCCTCCTCGGCCTGGTGGCCACGGGGGGCCTGGCGCTGGCCGCCTACTGGCGGGGCGAACCAGGTGTCACGTTGGTGTTGGCGCTTTCGCTGATCTTCACGCTGCTCTGGTACCTCGTCGGCGTCACGCGGTCGAACCCCCTGATGAACGCCGGGGTCACCGTGCTCGGGATCGGCATGATCGGGTTGCTCGGCTCGTACGCGGCGCTGATCCTGCGGGTGCCGAACGGGATCGGCCTGCTCATCGGCGTGATCGTGGCGGTCGTGGCCAACGACGTGGGTGCCTACGTGACGGGTCAGCAGTTCGGGCACTCGCAGCTGGCGCCGACCATCAGCCCCGGCAAGACCATCGAGGGCACCATCGGCGGCGCGGTGGCCTCCGTGGTGCTCAGCTGGTTGGTCCTGGTGGTGGCCCTCGGCCTCACCCCGTGGGACACGGGCTCGGCGATCGCCCTGGGCCTGGTGGTGGCGGTCGCCGCCCCGCTCGGCGACCTGTGCGAGTCGATGCTCAAGCGCGATCTGGGCGTGAAGGACATGGGCTCGGTGCTCCCCGGCCACGGCGGCCTCTACGACCGCTTCGATGCCCTCCTGTTCGCCCTCCCGGCCGCGTTCTACCTCTTCCGCCTCCTGAACCTCACCTGACGCGCGGATGGCCGGAGGGCATCGCGGCGTGGGCAGCTGGCAGGAAGACGATGGCGGGCTCGGAGCCGGGTCATGACCACCTCCGTCTCCGTCGTCGGTTCGACCGGCTCCATCGGTACGCAGACCCTCGACGTGGTCGCCGCCGACCCTGACCGCTTCCACGTGGTGGCCCTGGCGGCGTCCCGATCGGTGGCGCGGCTGGCCGACCAGGCCAATCGGTTCCGTCCCGACGTCGTCGCCATCGGCGAGGTCAGCTGTGGTGCCGAGCTCGCACGGCTCGTGCCGGCCGGCACGGAGGTGCTGGCCGGTGCCGGCGCGCTGGCCGAGGTGGCGTCCATCGCCGACGTCGTCGTCAACGGTGTCGTCGGCTTCGCCGGGCTGCCCGTCACGCTCGCCGCGCTCGAGGCCGGTCGTCGGCTGGCGCTGGCCAACAAGGAGTCCCTCATCGCCGGCGGGCCGGTCGTGCAGGCGGTCCGACACACGCCCGGGGCGGAGATCCTTCCCGTCGACTCGGAGCACTGCGCCGTGCACCAGTGCCTGCGGTCGGGCCGGTCCGGCGAGGTGGCCCGCCTGGTGCTGACGGCCAGCGGCGGGCCGTTCCGAGGTCGCACCCGCGAGCAGCTGACAGGCGTGCGCATCGAGGACGCCCTCGCCCACCCCACCTGGTCGATGGGGCCGAAGATCACGGTCGACTCCTCGACCCTGATGAACAAGGGCCTCGAGGTCATCGAGGCGCACGAGCTGTTCGGCGTGGCCTACGACGCCATCGACGTCGTCGTGCACCCGCAGTCGATCGTGCACTCGATGGTCACCTTCACCGACGGCGCCACCGTCGCGCAGCTCTCGATGCCGGACATGCGCCTGCCGATCTCCTATGCGCTGGCCTGGCCCGAACGGAGTCCGATCCCGTTCGGAGCGGTCGACTGGAGCGCGGTCGGGCCCCTCGAGTTCGAGGAACCGGATCGTTCGGCCTTCCCCTGCCTCGACCTCGCCTACCAGGCCGGACGGGAGGGCGGCTCGGCACCGGCCTGGCTGAACGCCGCCAACGAGGTGGCGGTCGGGGCCTTCCTCAATGGCCGTCTGAGCTGGCTGGGGATCCCTGACGTACTGAAGGCCTCCCTCGACCTGCATGATGGGGTGGTGCTCGACGACGCCGAGGCCGTGATCGCCACCGACCGGCTGGCCCGAGAGGTCACCGCCCGGATCGTCGCCTCCCGCGTCGAGCGGCTGGCGGGTCGACGCTGATGGCCATCGAGGACCCTCGGGTCGACGACCAGCCGGGGCTCGCCCCGACGGACCGGGCCGACCAGTCGGTCACCGGCGGGCCCGTCACCGGCGAACCGGTCACCGACAACAGGCTCACCGGCGACACGTCGGCGGCCGAGACCGCCGAAGCGGTGCGCCAGGGGCCCGACTGGATGGGTCTCGTCGTCGCCGGCGCGTTGGTGGCGGCCCTGGCCATCTTCACCTCGGGTTGGACCGTGGTGATCGTCGCCTCCCTGATCGTGATGATCTTCCTGCACGAGCTCGGCCACTACCTCACGGCCAAGTCGGCGGGCATGAAGGTCTCGGAGTTCTTCCTCGGCTTCGGGCCGCGCCTGTGGTCGTTCCGGCGCGGGGAGACGGAGTACGGCCTCAAGGCGGTCCCGGCCGGGGCCTACGTGCGCATCCTCGGGATGAGCAACCTCGAAGAGGTCGACCCCGCCGACGAGGAGCGGACCTACCGGTCGAAGCCCTACTGGCGCCGGTTCTCGGTGGCGGTGGCCGGCTCGACGATGCACTTCCTCCTGGCCTTCCTGCTCATCTTCACCGTGTTCGCCGGGTTCGGCATCCAGAAGGACAGCTCCCACGACTGGACCGTGTTCGTCCAGCCGGGCAGTCCCGCCGCGGCGGCGGGCATGAAGGACGGCGACCGGATCGTCTCGCTCGACGGCGTCCCGGCCGGCTCGTTCCAGGACGCGTCCGACTGGATCCGGGCCCATCCCGGCGAGAGCGTCACGATCGTCGTCGATCGTGACGGCGGCCAGCAGGCGCTCACCGTCGACCTCGCCGACACCCACCCTGGCTCCACCGCCAGAGCCGGGTACCTGGGCGTCGGGCCCGACATCCACCCGGCCCGTCTGGGCGTGCTCGACGCCGTCGGCCGGTCGGTGGGGGAGACCCGGATGGCGATGTGGCAGTCGATCACCGGGATCGGCCACCTCTTCTCGCCCCACGGCCTGTCGCAGTACTACGACAACGTCCGCGGTGACGTCGGCAGCGGGTCGGCCGGCACGACCGCCAGCGAGAACCGGCCGACGTCGGTGGTGGGCATCGTGCAGGTCGGGGCGCAGGTGGCCAAGGACGGCCCCGTCAACGTCGTCTACCTGCTCTTCTTCGTCAACGTCTTCATCGGGGTGTTCAACCTCCTCCCCCTGCTCCCCTTCGACGGGGGCCACGTGGTGATCGCCACCTACGAGAAGGTGCGCTCGTCGATCCGGGGCCGCGCCTACCACGCCGACGTCACCAAGCTGATGCCGCTCACCTACGCCGTGGTCGCCCTCCTCGGCCTGATCTTCGTCTCGTCGCTCTATCTCGACATCCTCCACCCCGTCTCGATTCGGTGATCGTCCGTCGGTCCACCCGCGAGGTCGTCCTGCGGCACCCGACGAACCCCGTCACGGTGGGAGGTGGGGCGCCGGTCTCCGTCCAGTCGATGACGACCACCAAGACCGGCGACCACGAGGCGACGCTCCAGCAGATCTACGCCCTCTTCGGCGCCGGGGCCGACATCGTCCGATGCACCTGCAACGACGAGGCGGCGGCCGAGGGCCTGGCCCGCATCGTGCCCCGTTCGCCGGTGCCGATCGTGGCCGACATCCACTTCCAGTACCGCCTCGCCCTGGCGGCGCTCGAAGCGGGGGTTCACTGCCTGAGGCTCAACCCGGGCAACATCCGCAAGGCCGAGCACATCAAGCTGGTCGCCAGCGAGGCGAAGGACCGGGGCGTGCCGATCCGGATCGGCGTCAACGCCGGATCGCTCGATCCCGACATCGAGGCCCGTTACGGCATCACCCCCGAGGCGCTGGTGGCGTCGGCCGAACGTGAGCTGGCCCACTTCGCCGAGGTCGGCTTCGACGACGTCAAGATCTCGGTGAAGGCCTCCAACGTCACACTCATGGTCGAGGCCTACCGGATGCTGGCCGACCGCGTCGAGTTCCCCCTGCACCTCGGCGTGACCGAGGCCGGGCCACCCCCCGCCGGCCTCATGAAGGGGACGGCGGGCATCGGCGCCCTCCTGCTGGAGGGGATCGGCGACACCATCCGCTTCAGCCTCACCGCCGACCCGGTCGAGGAGGCCAGGGCCGGCCGCCAGCTCCTCGAGGTGCTCGGCCTGCGGGAGCGCAAGGGGGTCGACCTCATCGCCTGTCCATCGTGCGGGCGGGCCGAGATCGACGTGATCGACGTCGCCGGGAGGGCCCAGGCGGCCTTCGCCGAGCGCGACCTGCCCATCCAGGTGGCGGTGATGGGCTGCGTGGTGAACGGGCCCGGCGAGGCCCGCTCGGCCGATCTGGGCATCGCCGCCGGACGCCACCGGGGTCACCTCTTCATCCGCGGCCAGGTGGTGCGGGTGGTGCCGGAGGACGAGATGGTCGAGGCCCTCATCGACGAAGCCGAGCGGCTCGTGGCGGAGGGGGTCGAGGCCCGCCTGGCCGCGGCCGACGCGGGCGCGGCGGCCGAGGCCGAGGCCGACCGTCGGGCCCTGCTCGACGAGAAGGGCGCCGACGCCAACGCCAGCGAGGCGAAGGTCGAGCTCATCCGAAAGCGGGCCGGGGAGCAGCCGCCCTCGGCCTGAGGAGCCGAGCCGATAGGCGAGGCGCCCAATGAACACAGTGCCCTGTTTCGGCGCCTTGGCGCCGAAACGAGGATCCGTTCCGCTCCAACGCCCGACCTCTTCGCCCTCGGCCTAACCTGCGCCTTCCCATGGCTTCCGTCCTGACCCCGCAGAGCAAGGACTTCCCGCGCTGGTACCAGGACGTCGTCGCCCGGGCCGAGCTGGCCGAGAACGGACCCGTGCGGGGGACGATGGTGATCCGCCCGTACGGCATGGCGATCTGGGAGCGGATGCAGGCCGAGGTCGACGTCCGCATCAAGGCGGCCGGGGCGAGGAACGTCTACTTCCCGCTGTTCATCCCCGAGTCGTACCTGCGCCGCGAGGCCGAGCACGTCGAGGGCTTCAGCCCGGAGCTGGCGGTCGTGACCCATGCCGGGGGCAAGGAGCTGGAGGAGCCGCTGGTGGTGCGCCCCACCAGCGAGACCGTCTTCGGCGAGTACATGGCCAAGTGGATCCAGAGCTACCGGGACCTCCCGCTGCTGCTCAACCAGTGGGCCAACGTCGTGCGCTGGGAGATGCGGCCCAGGGTGTTCCTCCGCACCACCGAGTTCCTCTGGCAGGAGGGTCACACCGCCCACGCCACCGAGGCCGACGCCGCCGCGTATGCCCGGCGGATCCTGCACGACGTCTACGAGGACTTCATGGTGAACGTCCTGGCGCTGCCCCTCCTCCTCGGCCGCAAGACGGTCAAGGAGCGCTTCGCCGGGGCCACGAACACGCTGACGCTCGAGGCGATGATGGGCGACGGCAAGGCGCTGCAGATGGGGACGAGCCACGAGCTGGGGCAGAACTTCGCCCGTGTCTTCGACATCCACCACCTCGACGCCACCGGGGCCCAACAGGACTGCTGGACCACCTCCTGGGGCGTTTCGACCCGAATGGTGGGCGGGTTGATCATGGGCCACGGCGACGACGCCGGGTTGCGGCTCCCACCCGCGCTGGCCCCGACCCAGGTGGTGGTGCTGCTCGTGCGCGACGAGGCCGGTGCCGGCGACGTCGCCGCCAAGCTCGTCACCGAACTGGCAGGCGCCGGCCACCGGGTCGAGCTCGACGCCCGGGTTGACCAGGGCTTCGGGCGACGGGCGGTCGACTGGGAGCTCAAGGGCGTGCCGGTGCGGGTCGAGGTCGGCCCCCGGGACCTGGCCGAGGGCAACGTCACCGTCGTGCGCCGCGACCGCGGTGAGAAGGTGTCGGCGCCGCTGGCGTCGGTGCCGGGCCGGGTGGCTGACCTGCTGGTCGAGATCCAGCGAGATCTCTTCGACGACGCCACTCGCCGCCGTGACGAACGGACGGCCGAGGTGACGACCATCGAGGACGCCCTCGAGGCCGCCAAGACCGGCTTTGTCCGCATCCCGTGGGCCACCGTCGGCGAGGAGGGGGAGGCCCGACTGGCGCGCGAGGCGGTGACCGTCCGGTGCCTCCAGCGTCCCGACGGTTCCGTGCCCGACACCGCCGACGACGCGGACCTGGTGGCGGTGGTGGCCCGCTCGTACTGAGTCGGCCCCCTCCTGCCGAGGCGGCGCCCGGCCGGCCGGCAGGCCGGTCCCGCTATACTTCCGGGGCTGTTCGGTTGGCTCTGCCGGCGAACGGTGAGCGTGGGCACGGGCCCACGCTTCTTTTTCGTCGGGCCTTGAGCGGTAGGAGAGGAGGAGTCGTGATCGCAAGCGTTCGCATTGCCGAACTGGTCGAGCCCGTCCTCTCCGAGACCGGCCACACCCTGTACGACGTCGAGGTGGCGGGTGCCACCGTGCGGGTCCTCGTCGAGGGCGCCGACCTCGACGACCTCGAGCAGATCAGCCGGACCACGTCCACGCTCCTCGACGACCTCGTCGAGGAGGAGCGCTGGTACCTCGAGGTGTCGACCCCCGGCCTCGAGCGGGCCCTCCGCACGCCTCGCCACTATGCCGGGGCCGTCGGGACGCTGGTGAAGGTCAAGACCGTCCCCCGAACCGAGGGCGATCGTCGCATCGAGGGCATCCTCGACGAGGCCGACGACACCGGTGTGGTCGTCGCCGGGCGGCGTCTCGGCTACGACGAGATCGAGCAGGCCCGGACCGTGTTCGAATGGGGGCCCGAGGCCACTTCCAGATCGCCGCGCAAGCAGCCAGACAAGAGGAGCACCACGTGAGCCCCGCGGGGAATCCCGAGATCTTCGACGCACTCCAGATGCTGGCGGCCGACAAGGGCATCTCGGTCGACACCCTCCTGGAGGCGCTGGCCAACGCCCTCGTCTCCGCCTACAAGCGCATGCCCGGCGCCGCCGAGGAGGCGTACGTCACCATCGACGCCGAGTCGTTCGAGATCAGGGTCTACGGCCAGGAGCTCGACGAGGACGGCAACGTCGTGCGGGAGTGGGACGACACCCCGGCCGACTTCGGCCGCATCGCCGCCCAGACGGCCAAGCAGGTGCTCATGCAACGGGTGCGTGAGGCCGAGCGGGACCTGAAGTACGAGGAGTACGCCGGGCGCGAGGGCGACATCGTGACGGGCATCATCCAGCAGACCGACAGCCGGTTCACCCTCCTCGACCTGGGCAAGGTCGAGGCCCTGCTGCCGCAGGCCGAGCAGGTGCCCTACGAGCGGCCCGAGCCCGGAACCCGCCTCAAGGCCTACATCGTCGAGGTTCGCCGCAACCCCCGTGGTCCCCAGATCGTCGTGAGCCGCACCCACCCGGGTCTCATCAAGCGCCTCTTCGAGCTCGAGGTGCCCGAGATCGCCGACGGGATCGTCGAGCTCAAGGCCGTGGCCCGGGAGCCGGGGCACCGCACCAAGATCGCGGTCTGGTCGAACGACGGCAACGTCGATCCGGTCGGGGCATGCGTCGGGGCTCGCGGCGCCCGCGTCCGCATGGTGGTCAACGAGCTCCGGGGCGAGAAGATCGACATCGTCCCCTACACCGAGGACATCCAGGACTTCATCATGAAGGCCCTGTCCCCGGCCAAGGTCAAGGAGGTCCGCCTCGACGACCTCACCGGCACCGCCGAGGTGATCGTGCCCGACTACCAGCTTTCGCTGGCCATCGGGAAGGAGGGCCAGAACGCCCGCCTCGCGGCCCGGCTGACGGGCTGGCGGGTCGACATCAAGAGCGAGACGCAGCTGGCCGAGGAAGAGGCCGGCTACGCCGGCGAGGAGTGGGCCGAAGGCGAGTGGATCGAGGACACCGAGTCCGGCGAGATGGTGTGGCGACCGGCCGAGGGCGGCCCGGCCGTCACGGCCGAGGAGTGGTCGGCCGGCACCGGTGACGAGGAGGAGGGCGACGCCCCGGCGGCAGATGCGGCACCGGTGACGGTGGACGCGGCCGGCGTCACCGCCGAAGCGGCCGAGGCGGTGCCGGACGTGGCCGAAGCCGTGCCGGAGGCCGATGGCGGCGGGACCGAGGGGGTCGAGGCATAGCCCCGGAGCGCACCTGCGTCGGTTGTCGGCGGCGGCGCGAGCAGGACCGCCTCCTGCGGCTGGTCAGGTCGGCCGAGGGGTCGCTCTGCATGGGCCGCACGGCGACGGGCCGGGGAGCGTGGATCTGCGCAGACCTGGACTGCTTCGACGCAGCGATGCGGCGACGAGCGTTCGGGCGGGCGCTGCGAGGAGAGGTTTCGGATGCGTCAGCGGTGGCGGTCCGTGCGAGGATAGAAGAAGCAGTTCGAGAGGGAAGGGCGTAGTTCACACTTTGGCAGCCAAGATCCGGGTCTACGAGCTTGCTCGAGAGCTCGGCCTCACCAACAAGGAGACGCTCGATCTCTGCATCGGCCTCGGCATTCAGGCCCGGAGCCATTCATCGAGCATCGAGGACGCACAGGCCGATCGGGTCCGCCGCAAGGCCGACCGCGAAGGTCTCCGTCGCGACAAGCAGCCAGACGAGGAGGCCGACGCCAAGCCGGCCGCGCCTGCGGTCGAGGTCACGTCCGCCCCGGCCCCCGAGGCGCCGGCCGAGCCGGCGCCCGCTCCCGCGCCCCTCGCTCCGGCCGCCGACGCCCCGGCACCGGTCGAGCCGGCACCGGCCCCGCCGCCGGTGCACCGCGTCATCACCAGCGGCAAGCTGAGCGAGCAGCCCGACCTCGAGCCGCGGCCGGAGCGTCAGCCCCTCCGCCCCGCCCCGCCGCCGCCCCGCCCGGCTCCGCCGGCCGTGATGCCCCAGCCGCCGATGCCCCCGCCCGTGATGCCACCTGCCGCGCCTCCGGCGCCGGTGGCGCCGGCCGCCAGCGCCGCCCCTTCGGCCCCGCCGGAGGCCGCGGCGGCCTCCCCTGCTGCGCCG
>DASXLH010000362.1:0-10897 GCA_036496335.1 Acidimicrobiales bacterium | reverse complement strand
CGTCAGCCATGGGGTACGGGTAGCTCGCTCCAGCACGGTGTCACCGAATGGAGTCCCTCGCTGAACGCGTTCTTCGACCGGTTCGACAGCGAAGGCGACGCCGTCGTCGTCGTCGTCGGCGCGCTGGTGGCAGTCATCGCCCTCGCGTCGCTCTGGTTGATGAAGCCGTCGGGGCCTACGCCGCAGGTCCGAGCCGCCGCCCTCACGACCACCACGACGACCGCACCGCAAGAACTCATTTCCTCTACCAGCGCGCCACGGCTAGCCAGAACGACCTCGGCACCGACGGTGCTCAACTCGGCTGGTGTTGCATCGGTCGCGCCCTCCATCCCGCCCTCCCGGGCCTCCATAGGACGAGCCGTCACGGCGTCGACCGCCGTCACGATCCCTGCGCCGACCACGACGACCACGCCGCCGAAAGCCTCGCTGTCACCCAAGCCACCGAAGACCACGCCGAGCACTTCGACCACGGCTCCCGTGCCACCAGAGACGACGACGACAGCGCCCCGGCGACCGCCACCACCGAAGAAGACCCCGTGACACGAGGAGTCACCCGCTCCGGAACGACCTGAGCCGGAGCTGACCCGAGCACTCTGGCGGACGGGGTCGGACCCCCTTCGCCGTCCTTCACGGCAGAGGCCGCTGGTTCGAGACCAGTGTTGCCCACCGGGTTTGTGCCAGGTCAGAGCCATGACCTTCGTGAACCGGCCCTAGCGGCAATCGACCTGTCCTCAGCTCGCCGGGCCGCTCGTGGGTTTCCATCTGGCGGGCGGGTCCTCACCGACCACGCCGTCGATTGCCTCGCGCGGCAGATCGGCGTGGCCCGTGTGGCGGCCATACTCCTCCAGGAAGTCGCACAGCAGCCGTCGGAGGTTCGCATGGCGGCCGTCCCAGCCCATGTGGACGGGTTGGTCCAGTCCGCCCCGCTCCAGCACTGCCGCCAGCCGGGTTCGGGACCTTTCGACGGCGCCGTCGTACAGCGCGTAGAGGGTGTCAGGTGAGTCGTCGGCGGCGGAGGTGAACGTGATCTCCGACGACGGCCGCCACTTCTCGCCGAACATCGCCTCCCACGGCGCGCCGATCGGATCGCCATGGAGCTTCGTGGTGAACATGAAGTCCTCGGCCGCGGCGAGGTGCTTGAGCAACGCGCCGATGGTGAGCGACGAGGCGCCGATGCGTGTCAGCAGTCCGGCCGCGTCGAGGCCGTGGGCCTTCCAGCGGAACGTCGTGCGTAGCCGCTCGAGCGCACCGACGATCTGGTCGACCTCGGTGCCAGCCAGGGGCGGCGCCCAGGGATAGTCGCTGTCGGTCATCCGGCAACCGTAAGAGAGATCGATCCGGAAATTTCTCCCCGCGAGCCGCTTGAGGCGGTCAATGCGGGACGAACTCTTCCACGCCGAACCCGTATTCGTCGTCTGCGGTGCGCGAGGTCTGGTCGACCCGGACGTTGGCTGGGAATCCGTAGCGGGAGTCGTAGGTGACCTCCACGCCATCCGCTCCACTTCGGTACACCCCAACCAGCCGGTCGAACACCCCGTCGATGGTTGGAGCTGCTTCGAGGTCCATGGTGACGCAGCCCTTCTCCAAGGTCTCGAGAGCGACCGGCAGTCCCTTCTTCACATCGATACGGACCCGCGTCGCTCCACACTGCCCACCCGTCGAGTAGACGAACTGGTAGCTGGTTGGCTCGTGTCTGTTCCATGCCTGACGATGGGCTTCGGCGTTGAGATCGGCTCCGCCCGAACGAGCCACCCAGATCACCGCCGCCACGGCCAAGAGGGCGAACAAGCCGACGACGGCCCTCCGGATCCGTCCATGCCCTGTCGCGGAGGTTGGTGCCATCTGAGCCCATTGTCTTGCAATCCCCGCACTCACACATGCTGTCGGGGCGGTCCTTACGGAGTAGGGGAACCACGGACGGAGACGGTTGGCGCACTCGAGCGTTCGTCACCCACCGCGGCGCCACGACGCGGCCGCGAGCACCAGCCCGACGACGGCGACCACGATCCCGGCTGACCATTGACCAACGGCCGCGAGGGCGACCGCCGACACCACCGCTCCGGCGACCATGAGCATGGCCCGACCGCGAACACCCATTCCTGCGCCTCCAGTGCATCGACCCTCGAGATCAGAGGTCGGACCGAAGCGGTCGATGGTTCCCAGCGTCCGCTACGCCCCCGTCCGACGGGTCGATGGAGAGGGCTGCGGCGGCCGCAACTGGGTCGACACAGTCCGCCTCCCCGATCGAGGCCATCGTTGGGAATCGCCACGGCGGAGGTGAGACCCCGCGGTCGGCATCGTCCAGCCATCGGCGATTTCGGTCCCGGCCAGCGGGGTAGCGAGGGCTCGTGGCACTGATCGATCCCAGGAACCCGCCGCTCTCCGGACCCGTCACCGACGCCGACCTGGGTCCGCTGGCCGGACTCGTCGGCACCTGGGAAGGCGCCGAAGGCGTCGACGTGGCCTACAGCTACCCGCGTCGGGAGATCGGCGAGACCCTCTTTCGCGAGCGAGCCACCTACGTCGCCCTCGGGCCGGTGGAGAACGGATCGCAGCGCCTCTTCGGTCTCGACTACCGCATCGAAGCGTGGGCTGGAGACGAGTCCTATCCGTTCCACCTCGAAGTCGGCTACTGGCTGTGGAACCAGGGCTCAGGCCGGCTCACGCGCGGCTTCGTCGTCCCTCGGGGATCGACGGTCCTCGCCAGTGGCCTGGTCGGCCCCGACGACCTGGTGCTCGAAGCACACGCCGAAGCAGGGAAGACGACCGACGGGATCCTGTCGAGCGAGTACCTGGCCCGGGCGGCCCGCACGACGTCGTTCCGGTGCCGCTATGAAGTCGGCACGGCGACGTACGCCTACGAGCAGGTGACCGTTCTCGAACACGCGAGCATCGGCGGGTCCATGGAGCACACCGACCGCAACGTCCTGCACCGGGTCGGCTAGCACCGGCTCGCCGCCAATCGAGACGACCGGATGGAGCCGGCACCGTTGTGAGCCACACCCCACAGAGCACCTATCGCGTGCAGTTGCACGCCGGGTTCGACTTTGACGCCGCGGCCGGCATCGCCGACTACCTGGCTGAGCTGGGTGTCACCCACCTCTACTGCTCGCCGATCCTGCAGGCCGCGCCCGGGAGCACCCACGGCTACGACGTCGTGGACCCGCATCGGGTGAACGTCGGGCTCGGCGGCGCCGAGCGATATGCGGCCATGGTCGGAGCGCTCGCCGCCGCCGGTCTGGGCCAGGTGCTCGACATCGTTCCCAACCACATGTCGGTCCATCCGTCGAACCCGTGGTGGTGGGACGTGCTGGAGAACGGTCCGGCCAGCCGGTATGCCGGCTACTTCGACATCGACTGGGCCGGCACGGCCGACAAGGCGTCGTTCACCGTCCTGGTGCCCGTCCTCGCCGACCAGTACGGCCGGGTGCTCGAAGCCGGGGCGGTGCACCTCGAGCGGCGGGAGGGTTCGGTGGTGGTGCGCTACGAGGACCACCTCCTGCCGGTGTCGCCTCGCACCCTCGACGCCCTTCTCGGACAGGCCGCCCGCCGCGCCGGGTCGGGCCAGCTGGCCGGCCTGGCCGAAGCCTTCGGCGCCCTGCCCGACGCCCGCATCACCGACACCGCCGCCGTCCGGGAGCGTGACAGCCGGAAGCGCACGCTGGCGAGCGAGCTGAAGCAGCTCTGCCTCGACGACCCCGAGGTCGCGGCCGAGGTCGATGCCGAGCTGGCTTCGGTCAGCCGCGAGCCTGGCCGTCTCGACGAGCTGCTCCGGCGTCAGAACTACCGCTTGGCCCACTGGCGGGTGGCCAGCGAGGAGCTCGACTACCGCCGGTTCTTCAACATCGAGACGCTGGTCGGCATGCGGGTCGAGGATCCCGACGTCTTCGCCGACACGCACCGTCTCATCCTCGACCTCGTGCACGAGGGCACCGTGGACGGCCTCCGGGTCGATCACGTCGACGGGATGCGAGACCCGGCCGGCTACCTCGAACGACTGGCGCAGGCGACCGAAGGCACCTACACGGTGGTGGAGAAGATCCTCGGTGACGGCGAGCCGCTTCCATCGGCCTGGCCCGTCGCTGGCACGTCCGGCTACGACTTCCTCACGAGGGTCAACGGCCTGTTCGTAGCGGTCGACGCCGAGCCGACGATGACCGACACCTACTCGAGCTTCACCGGCGACCCACGGCCCTTCGGGGAGATCGTGCGGGCCGCCAAGCTCGAGACCATGGGGAACGAGCTGGCCAGCGAGGTCGACCACGCCACCTCCCGGCTGGCCCTGGTCACCGACCGGTACCGGCGACACCGCGACCACACCCGACGGGACCTGCGGGCTGCCCTGGTCGAGTTCGTCGCTGCCTTTCCCGTCTACCGCACCTACGTCGAGCCCCCGGCGACGGCCACGGACGTCGATCACCGCCACGTCGAGGCGACCACGGCCGCGGTCGAAGCCCTGCGGCCCGACATCGACCGCGAGTTGGTCGAGCTGCTCGGCGAGCTCGCCCTCGGCCGACACGACGGCGCCGACGAGCTCGAGCTCACCCAACGCCTCCAACAGCTCACCGCGCCGGTGACGGCCAAGGGCGTCGAGGACACGGCCTTCTACCGTTACAACCGTCTCGTGTCGCTGAACGAGGTCGGTGGCGATCCCGGCCGGTTCGGGCGCCCCCTGGCCCAGTTCCACGCCGAGACGCAAACCCAGGCGACCTCGTGGCCGCACACCATGCTCACCCTCGGCACCCACGACACCAAGCGGAGCGCCGACGTGCGGGCCCGCACCAACCTGCTCTCCGAGCTGGCCGCCCAATGGGACACCGCCGTGACGCGGTGGGGGGAGGGCAACGAGCGGCACCGGGTGGGGGAATGGCCCGATCGCAACGCCGAATATCTCCTCTACCAGACGCTGCTCGGGGCGTGGCCGATCGAGCCGCCCCGCCTGCGGGCGTTCATGATCAAGGCCGTGCGCGAGGCCAAGGTCCATACCTCGTGGATCGAGCCGTCCGCCGACTACGAGGACGCCCTGGAGGCGTTCGTGGACGGGATCACCGAGGACCCCTGGTTCCGTGACGATCTTCGGCGGTTCATGGTCGAGCACGACGTCGTCGAGCGGGGTCGTCGCAACTCGATGGCCCAGACGGCGCTGCTCTTCACCTGTCCGGGGGTGCCTGACCTCTATCAAGGCTCGGAGCTGTGGGACCTCAGCCTCGTGGACCCCGACAACCGCCGCCCGGTCGACTACGACGCCCGTCGGAGACTCCTCACCGAGGTCGGCCCGCTGGGCCCAGCCGAGGCGCTCCGGCACCGCGATGACGGCGGCCTGAAACTGTGGGAGATCAGCCGGCTGTTGCACCACCGCCGGGCTTTCCCCTACATGTACGAGTCGACCTTCTACGAACCGTTGACACTCCGAGGGGCCCGAGCCGACGAGGTGGTGGGCTTCACCCGAGGAGGCCTCACCGTGCTCGTTCCCCGCCTCGGTTCCGACCATTGGGAGGGGACCGAGGCGCGGCTGCCTCCTGGCCACTGGTCCGATGTCCTCACCGCCACGCACTTCGAGGGCGGCCCTCAACCGCTGGCGGAGCTCTTCGCCGGGTTCCCGGTCGCCGTGCTGGCCAGGACCTCGTGACCAACGGACTCTTCTCCGTCTGGGCCCCGGACGCCGGCGAGGTGCAGCTCGCCCTCGGCCCCCGTCGGTACGAGATGCAGCGTCACCCGTCTGGCTGGTGGCGTGCCATCTCGGCGCCACCCGTGGAGCCGGGCACGAGGTACGGCTTCGCCGTCGACGGCGCCGGCCCCTGGCCGGACCCGCGATCGGGCTGGCAGCCGGAGGGTGTCGACGGGCTGTCCGCCGTGGTCGACCACGGGTCGTTTCCCTGGACGGATTCCTCCTGGCGCGGACTATCGGCCCGGGGCCGGGTGGTCTACGAGCTGCACGTCGGCACCTTCACGCCCGAGGGGACCTTCGACGCCGCCATCGGCCGGCTGGAGCACCTGGTCGAGCTCGGCGTCGACATGGTCGAGCTGATGCCGGTGGCCGAGTTCCCGGGCAGGTGGGGATGGGGCTACGACGGCGTCGACCTGTTCGCCCCTCATCACGTCTACGGCGGCCCGGATGGCCTCAAGCGCCTGATCGATGCCAGCCATGCCGTCGGGCTGGGGGTCGCGATCGACGTCGTCTACAACCACTTCGGTCCGGCCGGCAACCATCTGGTCCGCTTCGGGCCCTACCTCACCGACCGGGAGGGCACGAACTGGGGCGGTGCGGTCAACTTCAGCGGCCCGGACAGCGACGAGGTCCGTCGCTTCGTGATCGACAACGCCCGCATGTGGCTGCGGGACTACCACGCCGACGCGCTTCGGCTCGACGCCGTGCACGCCATCGTCGACGAGTCGCCCCGCCACATCCTGGCCGAGCTGGCCGAGGAGGTCGACGCGCTGGCCACGACCACCGGCCGCCCTCTCTGGCTGATCGCCGAGAGCGACCGCAACGACCGCCACCTCGTCCGCAGCCTCGACGCCGACGGCTACGGCATGGATGCCACCTGGGCGGACGACTGGCACCACGCCCTTCATGCCGTTCTCAGCGGGGAGCAGGACGGCTACTACGAGGACTTCGGCTCGCTCGAGCAGCTGGCCAAGGCCATCCGGCAGGGATGGGTCTACGACGGGATCTGGTCGTCGTATCGCCGACGGCGGCACGGGAGCTCCCCGGCTGGCCTTGCGGGGCACCGATTCGTCGTCAGCGCCCAGAACCACGACCAGATCGGCAACCGGGCCAGAGGCGGACGGAGCAGCGCCCTCCTGCCCGACGGCCGGCTGCGCATCGCCGCCGTGCTGCTGCTGACGGGGCCCTTCACCCCGATGCTCTTCCAAGGTGAGGAATGGGGTGCCACGACACCGTTCCGGTACTTCACCGACCACGAGGCGACGCTCGGGCAGGCGGTCGCCAAGGGACGGCGGGACGAGTTCGCGGCCTTCGGGTGGGACCCCGACGACATCCCCGACCCCCAGGACCCCGGAACCTTCGAGGCGTCCAAGCTCGACTGGGACGAGCTGGATCAGCCCCGCCAGGCCGATCTGCACCGGTGGTATCGCCTCCTCATCGCCCTACGGCGCAGCCTGCCCGAGCTGAGCGATCCCCGACTCGACCGGACGGCCGTCGAGACCGACGAAGTGAAAGGCACGTTGGTCGTTCACCGCGGTCGGGTGCGGGTGCTGGTCAACCTCGGCAGCGACGACGTGCGATTCCCAACCGATCCCTCGGCCGCGCTGCTGGCCGCGTCCGACCCCCGCATCGGGCACCACGAGGGCGGGGTCCTGGTGCCCGCCGACTGCGTCGCGCTGGTGCGCAACGGCGAGACCGAAGCGGACAGGTCAGCGGCGGGCGAAGAAGGCGTTGGATCCGCTGCACGCCAGGGTGTCGCCGCGGCGGACGATCGTCGCGTCTGACACGTGACCCTCGAACGGACCTTCGAGCAGCTCGACCACGACCGGCCCGTCGCCGAAGCCGGCGGCCGCCGGCGGGGCACTGATCACCTCGCCGATCCACTCGGGATCCAGGGTGTCGGTGACGGTCATGGTCCCGATGAAGTGCTCGGAGCCGGCCAGCACCTTCACGCGTCCGTTGTAGGTCATGGCGGCAACCTAAGCACCCGGTCAAGGAGGGTCCCCGCACCCCTGGACGGACGGGCCGTCGACGGCAAGGCTCGGGGCATGCCCCGCGCTTCCGTCTTCGAGGCGGTGGGGGGCGACGCCGCCTTCCTTCGGCTCGCCCAGGCCCACCACGCCCGATGCCTGGCCGACCCCGTGCTCAACCACCCGTTCTCGCACCCCGGCCATCCGCAGCACGTCGAGCGACTGGCCGCCTACTGGGCGGAGGTGCTGGGCGGCCCGCCGACCTTCTCGGCCGGTCTGAGCGACCAGTCGGCCATGCTCACCATCCATGCCAACCAGGGGGCGGAGAGCGACCTGGGTGATCGGTTCCTGGCCTGCTTCCTCGCCGCCATCGACGATGCCGGGCTTCCCGACGACCCTGAGCTGCGCGCCGCGCTCGAGGCCTACATGACCTGGGCGGTGGCCGACGTCATGGAGTACTCGCCGGCCGAGGCCCGGGTGCCGGCCGGGCTGGCCATGCCCCACTGGTCGTGGGACGGACCGGTCGAGGGGTAGCCGACCGGGGCGATGGCAGCGGTCCCGGGGGACTGCTATCCAGACGGTCATGGAGATGCGGACGATCGGCTCACTCGAGGTCTCGGCGGTCGGCCTCGGCACCAACAACTTCGGCATCGGCCGGATGGAGCCGCAGGAGGTCCCGCCCGTCGTCGACGCCGCCCTCGAGGCCGGCATCAACTTCTTCGACACCGCCGATGGCTACGGCAACAGCGAGGAGCTCCTCGGCAAGGCGCTGGTCGGCCGCCGCGACGCCGCTGTGATCGCCACCAAGTTCGCCAGCCCGGTCGACGGGGGCCCCGGCGGGGCCAGCCCCGACTACGTCCGCACCGCCGTCGAGCGGAGCCTGAAGGAGCTCGGCACCGACCGCATCGACCTCTACCAGATCCACCGTCCCGACCAGTCGACCCCCATCGCCGACACGCTCGGGGCCCTCGACGAGCTGGTCAAGGCGGGCAAGGTCCTCGAGATCGGTTGTTCCAACTTCTCCGGCGCCCAGCTGCGGGAGGCCCAGGCTGCCATCGCTCCGGGCGGCGCCCGCTTCGTGAGCGTGCAGAACGAGCTGAGCCTGGTCCGACGCAACGACGAGGCGAACGGCCTGCCCGTGGCGGCCGAGCTCGACATCGCCTACCTCCCGTACTTCCCCCTGGCCAGCGGGGTGCTGACCGGCAAGTACCGCCGGGGGGAGGCGCCGCCCGCGGGCTCCCGCCTGGGCGCCCAGCCGGCCGAGGTGTCGGCTCGAGCCTTGAGCGACAAGCGCTTCGACACGGTCGAGGCGCTCACGGCCTGGGCCGAGGCCCACGGTCACAGCATCCTCGACCTGGCCTTCGCCTGGCTGCTGGCCAAGCCGGTGGTCGCCTCGGTCATCGCCGGCGCCACCAAGGTCGACCAGGTCGAGGCCAACGCTGCCGCCGGTGGCTGGACGTTGACGCCGGCCGAGGTGGCCGAGGTCGACGCCATCTCCGCCCGGCCGGCCTGACCGAAGCCGGATCGCACGTCGCCGGAACCGAAGCCGGGACCGGGCAAGATGCCGCTCACGTCGACGAGGGAGCTGAAGCCATGAAGTTCGGGATGCCGATGATGGTCGGGCCGCGCAACTGGGTGACGTTCACCCAAGAGGCGGAGGCGGCCGGCTTCGAGTCGGTCTGGCTCCCCGAGCACCTGATCATGCCGGTCGACATGCACGGCCATCCCGGGCACCCAGACGACGGCGAGTCGCCCATCCCGTCCGACCTGCCGGTGTGGGACGTCTGGATGCAGATCGCCTTCCTGGCTCCGCAGACCTCCACCATCCGCTTCGGCACCAACGTCTACAACGTCGGCCTCCGTCATCCGTTCGTCGTCGCCCGGGCGGTCACCACGGCCGATCTGCTCACCGGCGGGCGGGTCGAGTTCGGCATCGGCTCGAGCTGGATGTCCGAGGAGTGGCAAGCGGTCCAGCAGGACTTCGCCACCCGGGGCAAGCGGGTGGACGAATCGATCCGAATCATCCAGCGGCTCTTCACCGAGGACGTCATCGAGCACAAGGGCGAGTTCTTCGAGTTCCAGCCGGTTCAGTTCATGCCCAAGCCGGTCCAGGGCCCTTACCCGCCCATGGTCATCGGCGGCGACTCGCCGGCCGCGTTGCGCCGGGCGGCCGAGCTCGGCGACGGTTGGATCCCCATGGAGCAGACGGTCGAGACCCTGCCTGGCAACCTCGAGCGCCTGGCCCAGCTGCGGGAGAAGTACGGGCGCAGCGGCCCCTTCGAGGTGACCCTGGGTGCCATCACGGGGAGGACCGTCGACGACATCCGACGCCTCGAGGAGATGGGCGTCGACCGGGTGCTGGTGGCGCCGTGGACCTCGCTGCGGGAGGCGGTCGACGGCATCCGCCAATTCGGCGACGAGGTCATCGCCAAGCTCACCTGATCCTCCCCGCCCGGTCGCCCGGTGTCGGCTACTTCTTCTGGGCGAGCTGGGTCATCCGGACCTCGATGAGCTTCTTGACCAGCGCGGCAGGCAGGGGCGCGTCCACCGGGAAGCGCAGCGTTCCCTTGGTGCCGGAGTAGCCGGCTAGATCTTTCTCGGTCAGCTCCGGGAGCACGGAACCGCTGTGAGGGAAGTAGCTGAGGTGGTGCTTGAAGGCGGCGAAGCCGGCCACGGCCTTGCCGCCCACCTTGAAGGCCGGCATCCCGTAGGAGATGCACTGCTCGGCATCCGGGACGATCCCGAGGATCGACCGCCGCAGTTCCTCGAGGGTCGTCCGCATGGGCTCGTCGAGGGCATCCAGGTACTCGTCGATGTCCTGCTGCGACACGCCTGCAGTCTCGATCGTCGTCCCACGGGGGTCAACGGGCGCGACCGGCGGTTCGTGCGCGGCCCGCATCGGCCGGCCATGATCGGCCCGTGCAGCGCCCGCTCGGAGAGGTCTACGAGGCGATGGCCGAGGCCTACGCCGAGCACGCCGCCGACAGCGCCGACAATGCCCACTACGACCGGCCGTCGGTCCTCGACCTGTGCGGCGACGTGGCCGGGGTGCGGGTCCTCGATGCCTGCTGCGGGCCCGGCTTCCTGGCGGCATCGCTGGTGGAGCGGGGCGCCCGGGTGGTCGGCTTCGACGCCAGCGGGGCGATGGTCGAGATGGCGCGGCGCCGCCTTGGTGGCCGGGCCGAGATCCGTCGGGCCACGTTGGGCGAGCCCCTGCCGTTCGACGACGGCTCGTTCGATCTCGTGGTGTGCGCCCTGG
>DASXLH010000361.1:0-9101 GCA_036496335.1 Acidimicrobiales bacterium | reverse complement strand
ATCCGCCACCAACCCCGCGTCAGCCTGCTCGTCGATCACTACGACGAGCATTGGCCGACGCTCTGGTGGGTGCGCCTCGACGGGACCGCCGCCGTGGTCGAGGCATCGTCGGGCGGGCACGCCACCGGCGTGGGCCTCCTGGTCGAGAAGTACGAGCAGTACCGGGGCGCGACCCTGAACGGGCCGATGATCACCGTCGTCGTGGATCGATGGACGGCCTGGCCCTGAGCCGTCGACTCGCCATCTAGGTCGTCCAATGGATCGGCACGCCCAGGGTGGCGGCGGGGTCGGTGAGGGCGAGGCCCCCGGACCGGTGAGCCGTCGGGATGCCATCGCCGGCCAGGCGCTGCAGCGCCTCATCGAGGTCGGCGACGCGCACCCCGAAGCTGTGCACCCGGGGGCCGCCCTCCAGCACGGGCTGGTAGAGGCTGTCGCTCGACCGCGGGGTGAGCAGCCGGACCGTGACGTCACCGACCTGGAGGTCGATGGTGCGCTCCACGGCCGGATCACCGGCCGGGTTCCCGTCGACCGGCGTGGTGGCCATGATCGAGCCCATCCACTCGGCGGTGGCGTCGGCGTCGGCCACGACGGCGCTGATCCAGGCCAGGCCGGTCACATCCACCAACGCCGCCGGCGGCTCGGACAGCACCAGGTCCGGGCGGGGCGGCGCCCCCGGAGGAGCGTTGCGGGGCGGGGCGCACCACTCCATGAGCACGCCATGGGTGTCGCGCGGATGCATGAAGAAGAACCGCCCGCCGAGGCTGACCTGGGCGATGCCGATGCCGCGGTCACGCAGGAAGTGCTCGGCCGACCAGTTGTCGTCGATCTCCCAGGCGAAGGACTGCACACCGGGGCCCTTGCGTTCGAGGAAGGAGGCCACCGCTCCCCCGCTCATCAGCAGGAGGGGGTAGCCGGCCAGGTCGAGCATCTGCATGTAGGTCCCGGCCACCGCCGGATCCGTCTGCGGGCGGTCGGGGCTCAGCCCGCCCCGGAGCCGGGTGCCGAGCACCCGACCGAACCACGTCGTGGCCGCCCCCACGTCGTGGACGGGGACGGCGATCCGGTGGAACTCGCGGGGCTCGATGCGATCCATGGCCCGACAGTAGGTCCGCGGTGACCGCGCCCGCCCTGGGGGCGGTCGAGCCGGCCGCGCGCCACTCGGCACGGCCCGGCCCGTCGGGCGTACCGTCGGCTACGTGCATGAGGACGAGTACACGCTGATCGAAGACGTCGAGGGCCCGGTCAAGGACGATCCCGGTCACCACCTCGTCGACTACGAGACCGGCAAGCTCATCTCCAACCTGTGGTCGATCTACCTGGCCAAGGCGCGGGAGGGGACGAGCCCGGGCCCGTCGCCGGCGCTGCGGCGCACCACCAACGACTTCCTGACCGAGGGCTACGCCGGCCAGAAGTTCCAGCGCGGCATCCGGATGGTGTCCCGCACCCGGCGGGGCTGCACCTTCCAGGCCGGGCTGTGGCACGCCGACGACGGCCGCATGATCCAGACCGCCGAGATCGTCACCGTGTTCGTCGACATGGCCGCGGGCAAGGCGGCCGAGATCCCGGACGACTTCTGGGCCAACGTCGAGGCCCTCGAGGGCCGGACCATCCCCGTCACCGAACGGACCGCCTGACCCTCGGGCCGCTGGGGTCCGACTGCGAGAGGAGGCGGGATGGCCGACGAGCCCGGCAGCGCGGAGCCCAAGATGGCGCTGTTGCTGCTCGACCTCCAGCGGATCGTCGTCGAGAGCTACGGCGGCACGCCCGAGGTGCTGCAGGCCGTGGGCCACGCGGCCGCCGCCGCCCGCAGCTCGGGCACACCGGTGATCTACGTCGTGCTCGACTTCCGGGCTGGCCATCCCGAGATCAGTCCCCGGAACCGGACCTTCGCCGGCATCAAGGCGGCCGGCCTGTTCTCCGGTCCGAGCGACGGCTTCCAGATCCACGACGCCATCGCCCCGCAGGACGGCGACATCGTGGTGGTGAAGAAGCGCATCAGCGCCTTCGCCGGGAACGATCTCGACCTGCTGCTGCGGGCCCAGGGGATCGACACCCTGGCGTTGTGCGGCGTCGCCACCAGCGGGGTGGTCCTGTCGACCGCGCTCGACGCCGCTGACCGTGACTACGACGTGCAGGTGCTCGAGGACGGCTGCGGCGACACCGACCCCGTCCTGCACCGGGTCCTGCTCGACAAGGTGCTCGGGCGCCGGGGCACGGTGCGGACCACGGCCGAGTGGATCGCCGAGCGAACCAACGCACGAACCTGAGACGATCCGCAGTCTGATCCCGGCGCCAAACCGGCGGCCCGCAACCTCGCCTCGTCCCAAGGAGAACCGATGCCCGAACCCATCCGAGTCGGCATCGTCGGCGCCAACCCCATCCGGGGTTGGGCCCTCGGCTCCCACCTCCCGCCGTTGCAGGCCCTGCCCGGCTTCGAGCTGGTGGCCGTCGCCACCCGTCACCAGGAGAGCGCGGCGGAGACCGCCGGCCGCTTCGGCGTGGCCCACGCCTTCGGTGACCCGGCCGAGCTGATCGCCCATCCGGACGTCGACCTCGTGACGATCTCGGTCAAGGTTCCCCACCACCATGCCCTCACCCGCGCCGCCATCGAGGCCGGGAAGCACGTCTTCTGCGAGTGGCCGCTCGGCGCCAACACCGGAGAGGCCGTCGACCTGCTCGACCTCGCCACCGAGCGGGGCGTACGGCACGTGATCGGGCTGCAGGGGCGACGTAGCCCGATGGTCAACTACGTCAAGCACCTCGTGGCCGACGGCTATGTCGGCGAACTCGTCTACGCCCTTCTCTCGATCGAGGGCGCCGGCCGAGGAGGAGAGATCGGCGCCGACCGGGAGTGGACGACCGACGACGCCAACGGCGTCGGGATGCTCAAGATCATCGGCGGGCACAGCCTCGACGTCCTGCGCTACATCGTCGGCGACCTGACGGAGGTCCAAGCTGACGTCGCGGTCCGCTACCCGGAGGTGACGGTGATCGAGACGGGAGCCCGGATCCCGGTCACCTCGCCCGATGTCGTGCTCGCCCACGGCCGCCTCTCGGGAGGCGCCTTCGTCTCCGTCGCCATCCAGGGCGGTCTGCCGAAGGGCTTCGGCGCCCGTCTGGAGATCCACGGCACCGACGGTGTGCTCGTGATCGCCAGCGGGGCCGGCGCGCTGCACGTCTCCGATGTCGGTTTGCGGCTCTCCGGAGCGTCGGGGGAGGCGAAGGTCGAACCGATGACCGTGCCCGACCGGTACCAGACGGTTCCCGACGGGGTGCCGGACACCGCCGCCCGCAACGTGGCCGGCCTCTACCTGACCCTGGCTACTGCCATCGAGCGGGGTGACGATCCGGCCCTGCTCGAGCCGAGCTTCGGGACCGCAGTCGAGCTGCACCGGGTCCTCGACGAGATCACTGCCGCCTCCCGGTCGGGCGGTCGCCGATCGCTGGGGCCGGCCGCCGGCTGAGCGCGGTCGGCTGTCGGCCTTCGGATCACCGCGGATCGATCCGGCGCCAATAGAGGACGACCGCCTCCCCGTCGATGACGTCCGGCACCCGGCCGACGACGCGGAAGCCGAGCCGCTCGTAGAGGCGTCGGGCCGGATTGGTCTCGAAGACGAAGTTGAACTGCATGGCGTCGAAGCCGAGCGAGCGGGCGCTCTCGAGGGAGTGGGTGACGAGCTGCTCGCCGATCCCCCGCCCCCGGAACGGCGCGGCGACGATGTAGCCGGCGTTGGCCACGTGGGCCGCCCGCCCGACCCCGTTCGGCTTCAGGGTGTAGGCGCCGACCAGCTCCCCGTCGAGGCGGGCGACCACTCCGGTCGTGGCCGGCTCGTGCCAGTAGGTGAGGAAGTCCTCGAAGGCGAGCGGCTCGTCGGGCGCCTGCGGGTAGCCCTCGTCGGCGGCGACGATGGCGCCGAACAGCCGGAAGAGCTCGTCGAGGTCGGCCGACCCGGTCGGGGCCAGCGACACGACCAGGCCGCTGCGGGTGAGCCGTTCGGAGGCCATGTCAGCCGTCGGACCCGTCGTCATCGGTCATCGTCGAGACCTCTTCCGTTCTCTGTCAGAAAGGTATGGAGACCGTCGGAAGGCCGGCGCCTGGACGTTACCTCCTGCTGGGTCTTGACAACTGTTAACCAGAAGGCGAATGATCACCGGCATGGTCGATGCCGTGCTGGCCGCGCTGGCCGACCCCACCCGTCGGCGGGTGGTGGAGCTGCTCGGGACCGGGCCGCAGCGGGCCGGTGCCCTCTCCGGCGCCCTCGGGGCGTCGCCGCCGGCGATGAGCCGCCACCTCCGGGTGCTGCTCGACGCCGGCGTCGTCACCGACGAGCGGCTCCCGGAGGATGCCCGGGCCCGGGTGTTCCGTCTCCAGCCGGCGTCGATGGTGGCCCTGCGGGCGTGGCTCGACCAGCTCCAGGCGGAGTGGGACGAGCAGCTCGCCTCGTTCAAGCACCACGTGGAAGGGAAGGCGCGATGACCGAAGCCACGTCCGTCTCGTCGGAGGTCGAGGTCGGCGTCGAGCCGGCGGTCGCCTTCCAGGCGTTCACCGAGGAGCTCGATCTGTGGTGGGTACGGGGTCCCATCAACTTCTGGAGCGACGGCTCCCGCGTGGTCGCCGTCCGGTGCGAACCGGGTGTGGGCGGGCGGATCATGGAGGTCCTCGACTCGCCCGAGAGCGGCGAGGTCTTCGTCCGGGCCCACATCACGGCCTGGGAACCGCCGGCCCGGCTCTGCTGGGACAGCGCACAGGACGACGTGTCCACCGAGGTGTCGTTCACGCCCACCCCATCGGGCACCCTGGTCCGCGTCCTGCACACCGTCCCGGTCGACGGCACGGATTCCGGCGGCACCGCCTGGAGCCGGGTCGTGCCGAGGTGGTTCGGCGACTGGGTGGCCCGTCGGGACGCCGTGCCGCACGAGGTCGTCGACGTCTCCCGCCTGTCCCTCGGCGTGAACTACGCCAAGCCGGTGGCTGCCGCCCACTTCCTCGCCGCCGCCTTCGGCTTCGCCCCGACGGACGACCTGCCCGAGGAGGAGCACCCGCCCGGTGACGGCCACGGCTACCACTGGATCGAATTCCGGATCGGGACTGCCATGCTCCATCTCTTCCCCCTCGAAGGTGAGCGGTCGGGCGCCCCGACCCATCTGCCGTGGATCTACGTGGACGACCTCGACGGCCACTACGCGCGGGCCCGAGCGGCCGGGGCGGTCATCGTCGAGGAACCCCATCCGTTCCCGGGCGAGACCGTCTACGTGGCGGCCGACCCGGAAGGGAACCGCTGGCGGTTCTCCCAAGCTCGACCGACGCAACGCTGAGGAGGGCGTCGCTACCGTGCCGACGATGGTGAGCATCGAGGACGCGGCGCAGATCGCCCTGGCTCTGCCGGAGGTCACCGAGGCCGAGCGTCACGGCAACCGCACGTGGGCCGTGAGCGGCAAGGGGTTCGCCTGGATCCGGTCGTTCAGCAAGGCCGACCTTCGCCGCTTCGGTGACGAGATCCCGCCCGACGGGCCGATCCTCGCCGTCCGCGTGGAGGATCTCGGCGAGAAGGAAGCCGTGCTGGCGGCCAACCCCACCGCCTTCTTCACGATCCCGCACTTCGACGGCTACGCCAGCGTGCTCATCCAGCTGAAGTTGGTCAGAAAGGCGGCGCTGCGAGAGGCGATCACCGACGCGTGGCTGTCCTGCGCGCCGCCGACCCTGGCCGAGGAGTACCTCAGCACGAAGCGAAGCCGTCGGCGCTGACCCGCCGCCGTGCCGCGGATCAGCTCGACTCGAGGATCGACCGCAGGTTGGCGAGGTCCTTGCGGTTGGCCCGCCGCACGGATCCGGCCATGAAGGGGGCGACGATCCAGGAGAACCCGGTCGGCATGCCCCGGTTGCGAAGGGTCATGCGGGTCTGTCCGGGACCCTCCACCGACCAGGTGTAGGTGGTCTCCATCGGGAAGGGGCCTTGGGCGGTCCGCATGACGAGCCGCTCGTCGGGAACCAGATCGACGAGCTCGTAGGTGTAAGCCAGACGGCGGCCGAGGAAACGGGCGACGAAGGCGACCTGCGAGCCGACCCGGGCCGGCGGTGGGGTCACCCACTCGACCGACGAGATGTTGGAGTACCACCTCGGCGTGTTGCCGGGATCGCCGGCGTAGGCGGCGACTGCCTCGACCGGCCGTCGGATGGTGATCTCGGTGAGGACATCGACTCCCGCCACCGCGGTCGACCGTAGCGCTCCGCGGGCGGCAAGAGCCGGCCGTCGGACCGAGGGCGCAAATCCGAGGCGATCCGTGATCGCCGCCTCTACGGTCCGCGGCATGGAGGTGACGTTCACCAAGGCCCCCGACCGCAAGCACCTTCCGCCCTGGGTCGCCACCAAGGGCAAGACCCGGATCGAGGGCTCGCACCTCGGGAGCGATCCTCGTCACCTGCCCCACGACATCGTGACGCTGGTGGTCGAACGGGAGCTGGGCGTGAGCGACGGCTTCTTCGGCACGGTGGCCGCCGGCGGCACGTTCCGGTCGATGCGCAAGCGTCGTCACGCCGCCGGCAAGGCCGCCATCGCCAGGAACCGGCCCGGGCTGCGCTCGGCCGAGGTGGTCGTGAACACCACCTGGGCGGAGTGGTTGGCCGGACAGCCCACGCCCTGCTCCCACACCCTCGACGCCACGCTGGCGGCCTGGCGGGCGGTGGCGCCGGGTGAGACCCTGACCCTGCACTGGCCCGACCGCCCGCTGAGCAGCCGGGATCGCCGTCGCCGCTGACCCCGGCCAGCGGATTCGGACGGCCGGGCCGGGAGATATTTCGCTGGCTCGGTCGCGCCGGCGATGGGAGGGTGCGGGCGTGCCCGAGGACCACTTCGGCGAGGACGTCGCCGCCCGCTACGACGAGGGGGCCGGGTCCCGATTCGATCCCGAGGCGATCGGGCGCACCGTGGACCGGTTGGCCGAGCTGGCCGGTGGCGGCCGGGCGCTGGAGCTCGGCATCGGAACCGGCCGGGTCGCCCTGCCCCTGGCCGAGCGAGGGGTGCGGGTCGCGGGCATCGAGCTCTCCCCCGCCATGGCCGCCCGGCTCCGGGCCAAGCCGGGCGGCCCCGACATCGAGGTGACCATCGGCGACATGGCTACGACCCGAGTGGCCGGGAGCTTCCAGCTGGCGTACCTGGTGTTCAACACCATCGGCAACCTGACGACCCAGGACGAGCAGGTGGCGTGCTTCGCCAACGCCGCCGCCCACCTCGAGCCCGGTGGCTGCTTCGTGATCGAGGTCGGTGTGCCCGACCTCCGGTACCTCCCGCCTGGACTGGATGCCCACGTCTTCTCACACTCGCCGGGAGCGGTCGGCTACGACCACTACACCGATCTCGTGGCGCAGCAGGCGGTCTCCCACCACTTCGTCGCCGACGGGACGAACGGGCGCGAGCACGCCGTGCCCTTCCGCTACGTGTGGCCGTCCGAGCTCGACCTCATGGCACGGCTGGCCGGTCTACGACACCGAGACCGCTGGGCCGACTGGGACCGGTCGCCCTTCACCGGCGAGAGCACCTCGCACGTCTCGGTGTGGGAGAAGGTGCGTCCCTGACCCGACAGTCTTCGTCGGCGGCAGCCGCCATCAGGAGACGAGGTCGAGCCAGGTCGGGTTGCGCTCGACCCGCAGGGACGGATGATCACCGGGGAGGACCCGCTCCACGATCTCCCGGTAGCGACGGCGGCCGTCGGGATCGTCGGTGAGGACGACCACGCCGTCACCGGTGGCGGGGCAGCCGATGACGAAGTTGCTCGCCGCGTCGTTGAGCCCCCACTGCCAGCCGAACACGACGGAGCCGAGTTCGAGGCCCCAGCCCGCACCCCAGGCGAGCTCGTCGTCGATGACCCACTGCGGCCGCCAGCGGTCGTCGTCGATGCTCAAGACCTGGGCGAGGAAGCGTCCGAGGTCGCCGGCGGTGGTCAGCAGCTGGCGATAGCCGTGAAGGCCGGGCTCCGGCTCGTCGAAGGCCGTGTCGTCCATGCCCAAGAGGCCGAAGACCCGTTGGGCCGCAAGGGCGTCGATGCTCAGACCGGTCTGGCGCTCCAGCTCGTGCTGAAGGAGCACGAAGCCCTCGCCCGAGTAGCCCCACCGGGTCCCGGGCGGTCGGATGGGTACGAGCTCCTCGCCCTCCCGCCAGTTGGGGAGGCCGGTCGTGTGCGAGAGCACGTGGCGGGTGGAGATGTCGCCGGCGATCGGCTGGTCGAGGTCGTCGACCAGCTCGAGGGCCAGATGTCCGATGATCAGCTTGACCAGGGAGGCCGACGGCATCCGGCCGGTGTCACCCTCGACGTGGTCCAGGCGGCCGCCGCGGACCACCGCGACCGAGACCCGAACCGGCGGCACGGCCGTGACGCTACGACCCCATTGACCGCCGACCCGGGAAGGCCTCAAGCAAAACCGCCCGCATACCGATCATGCCGACATGGCAACGACGACCGACGCAGCCCAAGGGCGAGGACAGGCGAAGGCGTTGGCGGCGCTGGCCGGGCTGTTGGGGCCGGACGAACGCGTCTACGGCTACGCCTTCGGTCGTGGCCATGCTCGATGGACCACACCGATGAAGGTCATGGCCGTCGGCTTCGCGGTGGTGTTCGCCGTGGCCGTCGCCCTGGGGAGCTTCCTTCTTCCGGGCGGCATCCTGCTCGCTCTGTTCTTCAACCAGATGCGTCCGCCGCGGGGGATCGGCGTCACCTCGCAGGGCCTCGTGGTCACCTCCTGCAGCATCTGGTCCAGCCGGCCCAAGGCCGTGCTCGGTCGCTACCCCCTGAGCGTGACCCTGGAGGGGAAGCTGGCGAAGCGCACGATCCAGCTGGGCGACGACCGGGTGACCTTCAACTCCAAGAACATCGAACGCCTGGAGAACGCAGTGGCCGCCTCGCCGGCCTAGACGCCGCGTCGGGACAGGCCACCCCAACAAGTTGGGGTGGTTGAGGTGCTGGTCGAGTCGGACACTGCGGTCATGACCAACATCGACGACAACAAGACGATCGTGCGGGACTTCATCGACGCCCTGTTCACCAAGGGCGACACCGGCGCCGTCGACCGGTACCTGTCCGACGACTTCCTGAACCACGACCCACCG
>DASXLH010000360.1:0-2855 GCA_036496335.1 Acidimicrobiales bacterium | reverse complement strand
AGCCTTGCCAACTCCGCTGATGCGCAGCTCCGGCCTAGCCTCCGCAGCTTTGCCAACTCCGCTGATGCGCAGCTACGGCCTCGCCTCCGCAGCTTTGCGTGCACGCAGCCGTACCCGCCGCGGCTGCCGCTCCGGCGGGCGCCTCCGCAGCCTTCCCAACTCCGCTGATGCAGCGTCGCCTGCGCGTCAGCTCACTCCACGAGGCGGAGGCCGGTGGGGGCCATGGAGGGCTCGGCTCGGGGGAGCTCCACCACGAACTCGGTGCGGTGGGCCGGGAACACGTGCTCCGAGAGCAGCACCGCTCCCCCGCCCAACGCGCTCGTGACCCGCCGGCACACCAACACCGGCGAGCCCACCGGTATGGCCAACGCCTCGGCGTCGTCGACCGAGGCGGCGTCGGCCCCGATGGTCTGGGTCGCGCCGCCCAGCTCGACGGTGAGCAGCTCGTAGAAGGGCGAGCGGGCCACCTCCTCACGGGAGAGCGACGAGCCATACCGCTCCGGGCACCAGACCGTGACCCGTGCGAAGGGCTCCCCGTCGGCCAGGTTGAGCCGCCGGACCCGCAGCACCGGGCCCGAACCGAGGACGGCGGCCACCTCAGGTGGCGCCTCGACGAGGTCGAAGTCGAGCACCCGCCGTTCGGGCACCACGCCCGACTCGGCCAGCTGGGCCTCGATCGTGCTGAGCCGGCCCAGCGTCTGGGGCAGTGGATCCGACGGCACGAACCAGCCGAAGCCCTGCCGGGCGTCGATCAGGCCCTCCTCCCGCAGCGACTCGAGGGCCTTGCGGACCGTGACCCGGCTGGCGTCGTACGCTGCCGACAGATCGCTCTCGCTCGGGAGGATCCGACCGGCGGCGAGCTCGCCGGACGCCAATCTCGCCCGAAGATCCTCGGCGATCCCGAGCCAACGCAGCGTCCGCACTTGTCTTATACTTGTCTATATCGAGCCCTGCAGCAAGGGTCGGCGTCGCCCGACCGACCGAGCAGGCACTAGTACGAGGAGCCCCCAATGGCCGTGAGCGCCAGCACCCCGATCGAGCTCGTCGAGGCCGTCTACAGCCGCCTCCCGGAACGGGTGGCGGCAGGACGGCGACGGGAAGGGCGGGCCCTCACCCTCACCGAGAAGATCCTCTGGAACCACCTCGCCGATCCCGACGGCGGTGCCGGTGGCACCGACCGGGGGCGCTCCTACACCGACTTCCACCCCGACCGGGTGGCCATGCAGGACGCCACCGCCCAGATGGCCCTGCTGCAGTTCATGACCGCCGGCCTGCCCGAGGCGGCCGTGCCCTCCACCGTGCACTGCGACCACCTCATCCAGGCCAAGGTGGGCGCCGTCACCGACCTGGCGGTGGCGGAGGACACCAACGCCGAGGTCTACGAGTTCCTCCGCACGGTCTCGGCCAAGTACGGCATCGGCTTCTGGAAGCCGGGTAGCGGCATCATCCACCAGGTCGTCCTGGAGAACTACGCCTTCCCCGGCGGGATGATGATCGGCACCGACAGCCACACCCCCAACGCCGGCGGGCTCGGCATGGTGGCCATCGGGGTGGGTGGCGCCGACGCCGTCGACGTCATGACCGGGTTCCCGTTCAACGTCCGCTACCCCCGCCTCATCGGCGTGCACCTCACCGGTGCGCTCAGCGGGTGGACCGCGCCCAAGGACATCATCCTCAAGGTGGCCGAGATCCTGACGGTGGCCGGTGGCACCGGCGCCATCGTCGAGTACTTCGGCCCTGGGGCCGAGTCGATCAGCGCCACCGGCAAGGCCACGATCTGCAACATGGGGGCCGAGATCGGCGCCACCACCTCCCTCTTCCCCTACGACCAGGCCATGGCCCGCTACCTCCGGGCCACCGGACGGGGTGACCTGGCTGATGCCGCCGACATGGTCGCCGACGACCTCCGACCCGACGACGACGTGCTGGCCGACGCCGGGCGGTTCTTCGACCGGGTCGTCGAGATCGACCTCTCCACCCTGCTGCCCCACGTCAACGGTCCGCACACGCCCGATCTGGCCCATCTCGTGTCCGACCTGGGTGCCCACGCCGAGGCCAACGGTTGGCCGGTCGAGGTGTCGAGCGCCCTCATCGGCTCGTGCACCAACTCGTCCTACGAGGACATCACCCGGGTGGCCGGCATCGCCCGCCAGGCCGCGGCCATGGGACTGCGGGCCAAGACCCAGCTGCTGGTCACCCCCGGCTCCGAGCAGGTGCGCGCCACGATCGAGCGTGACGGCCTCCTCGCCGACCTCGAGGCCATCGGTGCCACCGTGCTGGCCAACGCCTGCGGGCCCTGCATCGGCCAGTGGTCGCGGACCGATGTCGACTCGTCCACCCCCAACACGATCATCAACTCGTTCAACCGCAACTTCCCCAAGCGCAACGACGGGTCGGCCAACACGTTCGCCTTCGTCGCGTCGCCCGACATGGTGTTGGCCTACGCCCTGGCCGGCACGCTCGCCTTCGACCCCCTCAACGACACGATCGAGTCCCCCACGGGCGAAGCGGTCCGCCTCGATGAACCCGTCGGCGAGGAGCTCCCGAGCCGCGGCTTCGACCCCGGCGAGGCCGGCTTCGTCGCCCCGTCATCGCTCGGGGCGGCGGCGGCCGTCGCCGTCGATCCGGCCAGCCAGCGGCTCCAGCTGCTCGCCCCGTTCGAGCCCTGGGACGGCAACGACTACCTCGACCTCCCGATCCTCATGAAGGCCACCGGCAAGTGCACGACGGATCACATCTCGGCGGCCGGCCAGTGGCTGCGCTTCCGGGGCCATCTCGAGAACATCAGCGGGAACCTCTTCCTCGGCGCCGTCAATGCCTTCACCACCGAGCCCGGGACCGGCATCGACCAGCTC
>DASXLH010000359.1:0-1595 GCA_036496335.1 Acidimicrobiales bacterium | reverse complement strand
CCCTGCTCGACGTGTACCGGGGCACCGGCCTCGCCCCCGGCCGCCGCTCGCTCACCGTGCGGATCCGGCTCCAGGCGGCCGACCGCACCCTCACCGAGGCCGAGCTGACGGCCCTCCGCCAGCGGCTGATCACCGCCGTCGAGTCCAGTCTCCCGGCCGAGCTCCGGGCCTAGACCGACTTTGTGGTGGGGGGACGACCTCGGAGGTCGTCCCTCCACCACAAAACTGCATCGTCTCGCATACTCATGCAGACTGGTGTATGGTTGGGACCATGAAGACGGTGGGGATCATCGGGGCGTCGGGCTACGCCGGGGCCGAGCTCCTGCGCCTGTGCGCGGGCCATCCCGGCATCAAGGTGGCGTGGGCCACCGGCGACCGCCAGGCCGGCGCCCCCATCGCCTCGCTCTACCCGAACCTGCGGGCCGTCGTCGGCGACCAGCGCTTCGAGACCTGGGAGCCGGCCATGGCCGACGGCCTCGATGCCGTGTTCCTGTGCCTGCCTCACGGGGCCAGCAGCGAGCTGATGCCGGCCCTTCAGGCCCGGGTGCCACTGGTGGTCGACCTGGCTGCCGACTT
This sequence comes from Acidimicrobiales bacterium, assembly GCA_036496335.1. Taxonomy (GTDB): domain Bacteria; phylum Actinomycetota; class Acidimicrobiia; order Acidimicrobiales; family CADCSY01; genus JAEKLB01. The sequence goes on along the minus strand of DASXLH010000359.1, from coordinate 1,019 downwards.
CCGGCTGAAGAGTCCCGAGGCGTACCCCACCTGGTACGGCGAGGCTCACCCGCACCCCGAGCTGCTGGCCGACTTCGTGTACGGCCTGCCCGAGCTGTTCCGGGACCAGCTGCCCGGCGCCACGGGTGTGGCGGCTCCCGGCTGCTATCCGACCACTGCCATCCTGGCCCTGGCCCCCCTCCTGCAGGCCGGCCTGGTGGAGCCCACCGGGATCGTGGTCGACGCCGCCAGCGGAGTGTCAGGGGCCGGCCGGGACAAGCACCCCTTCTGCGCCACCGACGAGAACTTCATGGCCTACGGGCTCCTCGACCATCGCCACACCCCGGAGATCGAACAGGCCCTCACGGCCACCGTCGCGGCCGCCGGTGGCACGGGGCCCGGCGGCAAGGACGGCGTGCAGGTGCTGTTCACCCCCCACCTCGCCCCCATGAACCGGGGCATCCTCGCCACCTGCTACGCCCGGCCCACCGGTGCGACCACCACCGCCGAGCTGCTCGACCTGTTCCACCACGCCTATGACGCTGAACCCTTCGTCGTCGTCCTCGACGAGTCGCCCACGACCAAGGCGACCCAGGGCTCGAACGTCTGCCAGGTGACTGTCCGGGCCGATCCCCGCACCGGCTGGGTGGTGGCCCTCGGGGCCCTCGACAACCTGGTCAAGGGTGCGGCCGGTCAAGCCCTGCAGTGCGCCAACGTGGCCCTCGGCCTCGACGAGACCACCGGCCTTCCCCTGGCCGGGATGCTGCCGTGACCGTCACCGCCCCGGCCGGCTTCCGTGCTGCCGGCATCGCCTGTGGCATCAAGCCCGGCGGCGAACCGGACCTCTCCCTGGTGGTGACCGCCGACGGCCGGCCGGTGCCGTCGGCCGGCGTGTTCACCTCCAACCTGTCGACGGCGGCGCCGGTCGTCACCTCCCGCCGCAACCTGGAGGCGACCGGAGGGTTGTCCGTCGGCGTGGTGCTCAACAGCGGCAACGCCAATGCCGCCACGGGCGGGCCGGGTCGGGCCGACGCCGAGCG
>DASXLH010000358.1:0-1709 GCA_036496335.1 Acidimicrobiales bacterium | reverse complement strand
GCTAGCCGGAGCAGCGGGTCTGAAGGGTACGGCTGCGTGCACGCCCAGCTGCGCAGGCGAAGCCGGAGCTGCGCATCAATGAAGCAGGTCGAGGGGGAGGGCGCCGTGACGGAGCAGGTCGTCGTGGAAGGCCCGCAGGTCGAAGTCGTCGCCGGCGGCGAGGGCCCGCTCCCGGCGGAGGCGCTGGAGATGGAGCTCGCCGACCTTGTAGGCGAGCGCCTGGCCGGGCCACACGATGTAGCGGTCGACCTCGACCACGATCTCGTGGCGGGGGCTGACGGAGTGCTCGGCGAAGAAGTCGATGGCCTGCTCACGTGACCAGCCGAGGGCGTGCAGGCCGGTGTCGAGCACGAGCCGGCAGGCCCGCATCATCTCGGCATCGAGCGCGCCGAAGCGTTGGTAGGGGTCGCCATAGAGGCCGAGCTCCGGCCCGAGGCTCTCGCAGTACAGACCCCAGCCCTCGACGAAGGCCGTGCAGGAGAGCGACTGCTGGCGGAAGCGGGGGAGCCCTTCCGTCTCCTGAGCCAGGGTGAGCTGGAAGTGGTGCCCCGGCACGGCTTCGTGCAGGCAGATCGACTCGAGGTTCCACGAGGGTCTCGACGAGAGGTCGTAGGTGTTGGCGTAGAACATGCCCGGTCGGCCCAGCTCGATCGAGCCCGGCATGTAGTAGGCGGCCGGCTGGGACGGAGCCTGATCGGCGGGTACGGCCGTGATCCCGAACGGCAGTCGGGGCAAGCGGCCGAAGAGCCGGGGGATGGCGGGGTCGATCCGCTTGGCGACGTCGCGGTAGGCGGCCAGCAGGGCTTGCTCGGTGGGGAACTGGAAGCGGGCGTCCTCGCCCAGGAAGCGGGCGAACGCCGCTCGGTCGCCGGTGAAGCCGGTCGACGACATCACGTCGTCCATGGCCGCACCGATGCGGGCCACCTCGGCCATGCCCGTCTCGTGGATCTCCCTCGGGGTCAGCGACCAGGTGGTGGTGTGGGCCCGGACCCGCTCGGCGTACCAGTCGACGCCGTCGGGCAGGTCGCTCAACCCCACCGTGTCCCGGCAGGCCGGGAGGTAGGTGCCGACGAGGTGGTCGAGCAACCGGCCATAGGCCGGGCTCACCCGCTCGGCGACGATGGCGGCCGCTTCCCGCTGCACCTCGTCGGGCGTGCCACCGAGGGATAGCAGCACGGGATTGACGGCCGGGTCGTCGCTCAGCAGCGCCTCGACCTGGCCGGGGACCTCGCGCAGGCACACGGCCGGCGGGGTCAGGCCCATCTCCAGACCGCGGACGAGGAGCTCGATGCTCTGGTCGATCACGTCCGGGAGCAGGCGGATCCTCGACAGGAGGTCGTCGTGGTGCCTGCTGGTCTGGCGGGGCATCACCGAGAGCAGGAAGGCCGGATCGAGCTGCGGTCCCTCCATCTGGTTGAGCGGCAGGTAGTCGCCGGGGAAGCCGGCTGCGGCCACCTCCGCCCCCTCGAGGTAGGCGGCCATGTCGAGGCTGACCCGATCCTCCACCGTGAGCTCGGCGGCGTCGAACGACGCCAGTTGGCCGAGGAGATCTCCCGCCTCAGACCGGCGTCGCTCGACCGCGGCCACGGAGAGGTCGGTCCACCGGTCGTGGTTCTCGGGCCATCCGGTGTAGGTGGCGGCCTCAGGATGCTCGTCCATCGTCCGGGCCCAGTCGGCCTCGAAGAGCTCGTGCAGCCGTTCGGATTCGG
>DASXLH010000357.1:0-1857 GCA_036496335.1 Acidimicrobiales bacterium | reverse complement strand
CGGGGGCAGGGTTGTGGGCCCCGCTCAGCGGGTACGGTCGGCGCCGCAGCGATGGACCCTGGAGGGCGTTCGTGCTCGAGATCACCGTCGACAGGACCAGCGGGTACGTGGTGTGCCGCCCCGCCGGAGAGCTCGATGCCTTCACGGTCGGGCAGTTCCGCGAGTCGCTCACCGAGCTCGGGGCCGGCGGCCACTTGCTCATCGACCTGTCGGGAGTGCCGTTCCTCGACTCCGCCGGTCTCGGCGCCTTGATCGGTGGGGTGCGCCGGTCGCGGGAGGCGGGCGGGGATGTCGCCGTCTACGGCGCCCGTCCGGCGGTGGCCCGGCTCCTGCACACCACCGGCTTCGACCGGGTGGCTTCGGTGGCAGACACCGAGCAGGACGCGGCGGCGGCCCTCTCCGTCGAGCAGTAGTCCCGGCCGGCGGCGGGCGTCTCCGCGCTACCCCGCGCCCGCGGCCTCGTCGTTCCCGCCGACGAGCAGGTCGGCGAGCAGGCCGAGCGACTCCACGTCGGTGATGTCGAGATCGAGCTCGGGGATGCGCACGGTCAGCGCCTGGCCAGCCACTCCTTGCACGGCCTGCTCCTCCAGCCTGGCCGTCGCCGCCAGCTCGGCCAGGTTGGCCCACTGGGCGCCGAGCGCCGTGCCGGCGGTCGCCTCGGCGGCCATCGCCGCCGCCACCGGATCGCCCCGATCGGGATGGACCCGGTTGACGACCACGGCGTCCAGGGGGATCCCGACCTCGTCGAGGCGATCTCGTAGGGCACGGGCGCCGGCGATGGTGTCGCGGCGGGGAGCGGCGATCAGGACGTAGCCGGTCGACGGGTCGCGCAGCCATGCCCTCACCTGGTCGGCCCGCTCCCGGAAGCCGGTGTCCATCCCGTCGAAGGCGGCGAAGAAGGCGATGGCGTCGTCGACCAGCTCGGTGCCCACGATGCGCCCGGCGATGCGGAGGAACCCCTGCGTGGCGAAGCTGAGGGCCCGCCCGTAGCCGCGTGCCGGTCCCATCAGCGCCCGGTACACCCGATGGTCGAGCAGGTGCACCAACCGGCCGGGCGCATCGAGGAAGTCGAGCGCCCGCTCGGACGGCGGCGTGTCGACCACCACGAGGTCGTGCTGACCGCTCTCGAGCAGCTCCAGCAGCTTCTCGCCCGCCATGTACTCGCTGGTACCCGAAAGCGTCTCGGCGATGTTGCGGTAGAAGCGGTTGGTCAGGATCCGCTCGGCCTGCTCCGGACCGGCGGCGGTGGCTCGGACCACGTCGTCGAAGGTGGTGGCCGTGTCGAGCATGACGGCGGTGAGCTCGCCCGGCCACGGCCCCGGCACCCGAACCGGGTGGTTGCCGACCCCGGTGACGCCCAGGGCGTCGGCCAGGCGGCGGGCCGGGTCGATGGTGACGACGACCACCCGCCGGCCCCGGCGGGCGGCGGCCACGCCGAGGGCGGCCGAGGTGGAGGTCTTGCCGACGCCGCCGGTGCCCATGCACACCACGAGCCGGGCGTCCTCCACCACGGCGGCGAGGGGGGTCACCCGGGTCGCGTGGCAGCTGGACGGCCGGACGGGGCGAGGCCTTCGAGCGCCGAGCCCAGAGCGGCGGCCAACGGCTCGACGGGCGACAGGTGCTCGAGGCCGGCGCCGACCCGGGGCAGGACCAGCTGGGGGAGCGGCAGCAGGTCCCCCAGTCGGTCGAGTTGGCGGGCATGGCGGCCGGCGGTGGCCAAGGTGATGGCGGCCGCGGCCGCCAACCGGTCCCGGTCGGAGGCGCTGAGGCGGCGGCCGGAGGCGGCGGCCGCCTGTGCCGGCGGGATCGCCAGCGCCTCGTCGGCCCGTTGCACGCCGTTGACGACCACAGGTCCGA
>DASXLH010000356.1:0-3913 GCA_036496335.1 Acidimicrobiales bacterium | reverse complement strand
CCGGCTCGACATGGTGGTCGACGCGGTGAAGCTCCAGCTCCTCGACTTCCCGATCCCCGACACCGGCTCGTTCCCGGATGACGCCACGGCGTTCCTCTTCGAGGTGGCCGACCGGCTCAACGACCCGGAGAAGGTCCGCATCATCGGAGAGCTCGTCGCCCAGGGGGCCCGTGACCCGGCGTTGGCGACGGCCCTGCGCACGCACCTGCTGGGACCTCGGCGAGCGGCCCTCTTGGCCATGATCGACCGGGGCGTGGCCCGGGGCGAGCTTCCCGCCGACACCGATCGCCCGGTCCTCGCCGACCTGCTGGTCGGTCCGCTCTACCACCGGGCCCTGATCTCGGGTGAGGTCGTCGACCACGACGTGGCTCGGCGCATCGTGGCGACCGTCATGGCCGGCGACGCCCGGGGCGAGGCCCGCGTCGCCACCTGAGCCCCGGCGCGCCGGCCGACGGAGGACATCGTCGGGCGGGAGGTGTTACATACCGTCGAGTGTCCGGGGTCGACGAGCCGCCGCCTGAGCCGGGACGGCGGCGATGAACTGGACGTCGCACAACGCCGTGCTCATGTTCATCGGTCTGGTGACGCTCTACAGCCCGATCGCCGCCCTGCCTTCCTACGTCCCGACGGTCAGCGGCTTCACCCCGAAGGAGCAGGGCCGCCTGGCCGCCGGCCTGTTCCTCTACGTGAGCATCTTCGTGCTGGCCGCGCTCTGGGCGGGGGAGTTGCTCCTCGAGGTGCTGGGCATCAGCACCGCCGCCCTGACCGCCACCGGCGGGATCGCGCTGATCCTGGAGGCGGTGCCGCTGATGCGGGGCCAGCACGAGCTCGAGGCCGGCGCCCGGGATGACGTCGACCTCCAGGCCGAGGCGGCACCTGCCTCGACCGCCGAGCCGTCCACCACCGTCGAACGGCCGACAATCGGGTCCGTGCTGCTCACACCCCTCGCCTTCCCCCTCACGGTCGGGGGAGCGACCTTTGCCGTGCTCGTCGGGTTCGCCGCCACCGTCGACAACGTCGGCGATCGGTTCCTGCTCACGGCGGCCGGCCTCGCCTACGCCGCCGTCACCGGCATGACCCTCTACCTGTCGGGCCACGTCCAACGTCGGGCGTCGCCCCGGGCCACGCTGCTGCTGGACTCGTGGCAGCCAAGGAACGCGACATGCCCCGCTTCCTGCGCCGCACCAACGCCGCCGAGGCGCCGGTCTCGGCGCTGGTCATGACCACGATCCTGATCCAGGCGATGTTGGTCGTCACGCTCGTCTCGGAGGACGCCTTCAACTTCATGCTGAACATGACCAGCGCCCTCACGCTGATCCCGTTCCTCCTCGTCGCTCTCTACGCCGTCAAGCTGGTCATCACCCGGGAGACCTACCGGGAACAGCCCGCCGGGTTCCGACGCGACGTCGTCGTCGGCGTCCTCGCCACGATCTACACGACCTTCCTGCTCTACGCCGCCGGCCCGAAGTACATGCTGCTCTCGCTCATCATCTACGCCCCCGGCACCGTGCTCTTCGTGCTCTCCCGGCGGGAGCAGGACCGGACGATCTTCTCGCCGGGCGAGCTCGTGATCCCCGCCGTCTCGATCATCGGCGCCGTCGTGGGCGTCATCGGCCTCGCCACCGGGTCCATCACCATCTGACCGACCATCGATCTGCCCTTCCTCGCTGATCAGAAGGAACCACGCCCATGACATCCACCACCAGCGCCGACCCCGCCACCTACGGCGTCCACTCCGAGGTCGGCAACCTGCGGAAGGTCCTCGTGTGCGCCCCCGGGCTGGCCCACCGTCGCCTCACGCCCACCAACTGCGACGACCTGCTCTTCGACGACGTCATGTGGGTGCAGAACGCCCAACGTGACCACTTCGACTTCATGTCCAAGATGAGGGAGCGGGGGGTGGAGGTCGTGGAGCTCCACAACCTCCTCGTGGAGATCCTCGACAACCCGGACGCCAAGGCCTGGCTCCTCGATCGCAAGATCACGCCCAACGAGGTCGGTCTCGGGCTGGTCGACGAGACTCGCTCGTTCCTGGACGGCCTCGACCCCCGTGCCCTGGCCGAGTTCCTCATCGGCGGGCTGGCGACCGCCGACCTCCCCGACGACTTCCGGCCGGCCTACATCGCGCTCGCCCGGGAGAGCACGGGCGTGCGCGACTACCTGATGCCGCCCCTTCCGAACACGATCTACACCCGCGACACGACCTGCTGGATCTACGGCGGGGTCACCCTCAACCCGCTCTACTGGCCAGCTCGTCACGACGAGACGCTGCTCATGAAGGCCGTCTACAAGTTCCATCCCGACTTCGGCGACGCCGTCAACGTCTGGTGGGGCGACCCCGAGCTCGACTGGGGCCTCGCCACCCTCGAGGGTGGCGACGTGATGCCGATCGGCAACGGCGCGGTCGTCATCGGGATGAGCGAGCGGAGCTCGCGCCAGGCGATCAGCCAGGTCGCGGCCGAGCTCTTCGCGGCCGGCGCCGCCACCCGGGTCATCGTGGCCGGGATGCCGAAGCTGCGGGCTGCCATGCACCTCGACACGGTGTTCACCCTGGCCGACCGCGACTGCGCCACGGCCTACCGGGAGATCGTCGACGGCATCCACACGTTCTCGATCCGTCCTGGAGACGCCGGGACCCCGGTGGAGGTCACCGAGGAGACGGTGTCCTTCGTCGACGTGATCGCCGACGCCCTCGGTCTCGATCAGTTGCGGGTGGTCGACACCGGCGGCGACATCTACGCCACCGAGCGCCAGCAGTGGGACAGCGGCAACAACCTGGTCGCCCTCGAACCCGGAGTCGTGGTGGCCTACGACCGCAACACGTTCACCAACGCGTTGCTGCGCAAGGCCGGCATCGAGGTGATCACCATCGTCGGCGCCGAGCTGGGCCGGGGCCGCGGCGGCGGCCACTGCATGACCTGCCCGATCATCCGAGACGCGGTCGACTTCTGACATGACCAGCACCCGGGGGCACCGACGCCGGTGGGGTGGGGCCATCGTCGTCCTGGCCGCCACCCGGGCGTTGCTGACGTCGGCGTGTGCCAGGAACAAGGAGGTCGACACCCTCAGCGCCACCTACGGGTTGCCGTCCCAGGTCGACCTGGAAGCCGAGCAGTGGCTCCTCGCGCCAGCCCAGAGCACGATCGCCATCGGCACCGGGCACCCCGTCACCCTCGTCGTCAACGACGACACGGTGCGGGGCAGCGGTCCCTGCAACTCCTACCGGGGCACGATCGACGTGGGCCTCGACTGCGTGACGATCACCGACCTCAACACCACGCTGGCCAGCTGCGTTCCTCCGTCAGTCATGGCAGCGGAAGCCCGTTACCTGGCCGCCCTGAAGGCGGTCGACACCGTCGACTTCTCCGACGACCACCACCACACGACCCTCTCGAACGACAAGGGCGTCAAGCTCTCCTACGACGCCTTCCACCTCGAGGACCACCTGGTCGGGACCTGGAACATCGTGAACATCAACACGGGCGACGCCCTCGCCAGCGTGGTGGCCGGCACCAATCCGTCGATCACCTTCGGAGGGGACGGGACGCTGCAGGTGGACACGGGTTGCAGCTCGGCCAACAGCAGCTGGGAGCTGGAAGGCGACAAGCTCACCATAAACCCGGTGCGCCAGACGCAGAAGGCCTGCCCCGACCCGGGAGGGGTCATGCAACAGGAGGCCGCCCTGGTGCAGGGGCTGGAGCGGGTCGACCGGGGAGATCACCCCGACGACGCTCACCATCCTGGCTTCCGACGGCACCATCGTCCTCGAGGCCGAGCGCGGCTGACGCGGTCGTGCTGACCCGCCTCTCGAGCGTCGAGCTCGCCCTTGTCGTCGGCGCCATCATCTTCGGCGCATTGGTCCTCGGCACCTGGATCGGGCGCGTGGCCGGCCGGCGACGGGGTGGGCTGCAGG
>DASXLH010000355.1:0-1860 GCA_036496335.1 Acidimicrobiales bacterium | reverse complement strand
TTGAGCACGAGGCGGGAACCGTCCGGCCTTGGCCGCCCAGAGGCCGCACAGCCCGAGCCCGTAGGTGGGGACCAGGACGCCGAAGGCAAGAGCGGTGTAGGGACGGATCGCCGCGGTCGTGATGGCCACCACGACCTGCACCGCGAAGGCGCCGAGCAGTCGGAGCCGCACCGCTCCCGGCGCGCTCCGGGACAGGAAGAACAGGCCGGGAAGATCGATCTCGTCCCGCCGGCTCCGGCCGGCGGCGATGAGCAGCGCCCGCATGAAGGCCAAGCAGCCCAACAGGAACAAGACGAGGTCGATGACCAACGACGGGATCGCCAGGGCGTCGGGAAACGCGGTCGCGGCCACGGCCGAGACGGTGAACACCGCCGTCCCCCAGAGGGACGCCGAGATCACCACCTTCGGGGTCATGCCACGACCATCACGACAGGGCCGTCGCCAGCTCGGCGGCCAGCTGGTCGTAGTCGAACAGCTCGACGGCTCGGCGGCGGGAGGCCGCACCCATGGCCGGGCCGACGGCGGGGTCGAGGATCCGGCGCAGCCCGGCGACGGCGTCGCTGACCGAGGTCGGGTCGTCGAGCACGACCCCAGTCTCACCATCGATCACGGCATCGGCCGAACCGCCGCTGCGCCCGGCGAGCTGGGGCACCCCACTGGCGGCCGCCTCCAGGAAGACGATGCCGAAGCCCTCCTGCTCGAGTCCGCCCCACCGATCCCGGCACAGCATCGCGAACCCGTCGGCGCAGGCGTGGAAGGCGGGCAGGTCGCGGTCCTCGATCCGACCGACGAACGACACCCGTCCACCCCCCCTTCGCTCCAGACGGCCACGGTCCCGGCCCGCTCCGCCGATGGCCAGGGTCACCCCGTCGATGGCGTTGACCGCATCGATGACCACGTCGAAGCCCTTCCGGGGCACGAGCCGGCTCAGGCCGACCACCAGCGGGGCGTCCTCGGCCAGGCCGAAGCGCCGCCGCGCTGCCCGTCGGGCGTCGGGGCTCAGCGGCCGGAAGCGCTCGGTGTCGACCCCGCAGGGGACGACGGTGACCGCCGGGGTGCCGCCTCCGACCAACCGGGCCGCCTCGCCGGCCGGGTAGGTGCCGGCCGCGATCACTCCCTCGGCCCCGCGCAGGAGGCGGGCGACGATCGCCTGCAGCCCCGGGATGCGGCCGACCAGCTCCGAGCCGTGCATGAACACGGCATAGGGCAGGCCGAGGGTCGGCCCGAGGGCGCCGACCGGAAGCACGGGGTCGACCACGACCAGCTCGGCGCCCAGCTCCGTGCTCAGGGCCCGGCACCTGGCTCGCAGGCCCGGGGTGGGGAGCAGCACCCGGCCCGCCCGCTCCACGCGGAACGCCTGCTCGGCGTCGAAGGTCTCCGCCCCGGGCTGCTCGGTGGTGAGCACCGCGAAGCGGTCAGGGGGGAGCCGCCGCCAGAGCTCCCACAGCAGCGACTGGATCCCGCCGGTGGCCGGGGGGAAGTCGTTGGTGACCAGGATGTGACGACGGACCTCAGTCACGGGCCCCGGTCGCCTCGTGGGCGGGCACTGCGAGTCGGTCGAGTGCCCATCGGGCGTGCTCGGCCAGGAGCTCGTCGTCGCCGTCGGCGTAACCGATCAGGACGTCCGAGGCGGCAGGATCGGCGGCCCCACCTCCGTCCTCGGCCGCGGCGAGGACGTTGCCCAACGCCACCAGCGCGTTGCGGCGCAGGTAGCGGGGATCGCGCTCGGGCACGTACCAGCGTCCGTGGGCGGCCATGAGCTCCGCGTCGGTCGACGCGAGCATCTGCACCAGACCCACCCAGGCCGCTCCCCCGCCCTGCCCATTGGGGGGTACCGGATGGCGGTCGGCCGCCCGGTTC
>DASXLH010000354.1:0-1601 GCA_036496335.1 Acidimicrobiales bacterium | reverse complement strand
TGGGACTGCAGGTTGGTGGCCGCCGCGGTCACGTCGGGGGGGCCGATCATCCAGCCGACCCGCCAGCCGGTCATGGCATAGGTCTTGGCCACGCCGTTGAGGACCACGCAGCGGTCGGCCAGCTCCGGCACCACCGTCGGCATGGAGGTGAAGACGTTGTCGTCGTAGGTGAGGTGCTCGTAGATCTCGTCGGTCAGCACCCAGATGCCGTGCTCGACCGCCCACCGCCCGATCGCCTCGACCTCCTCCGGCGGGTAGACGGCCCCGGTCGGGTTGGACGGCGACACGAAGAGCAGCGCCTTGGTGCGAGGCGTGCGGGCCTCCTCGAGCTGGTCGACGGTCACCCGGAAGCCCGAGCGGATGTCGGTCGGGAGCGCCACCGGCACGGCGCCCACCATCCGGATCGGCTCCGGATACGTGGTCCAGTAGGGCGCCGGGAGGAGCACCTCGTCGCCCGGGTCGAGCAGCGCCAGGCAGGTGTTGTAGACGGCGTGCTTGCCGCCGTTGGTCACGAGCACCTGCTCCGGCAGGACGGTGAAGCCGGAGTCGCGGGCCGTCTTGGCCGCGATCGCCGCCCGTAGCGCCGGCAGGCCGGCGGTCGGCGAGTACTTGTGGGTGGACGGGTCCCGGCAGGCCTCGACGGCGGCGTCGACGATGTGGGCCGGCGTCGGGAAGTCGGGCTCGCCCGCCCCGAAGCCGATCACGTCCTCGCCGAGGGCTTTGAGCGCCTTGGCCTTGGCGTCGACGGCCAACGTGGCCGATTCGGCGATGGCGGATACGACCCGGGACACCCTGCTCACGGGCGCGATAGTGGCATGACACCGCCCGAACCCCCGGAAGCGTTTCGTACCCGCCTCACGGCGAGCGGCCGTTCCGGCCCCGTCCGACCGCCGACCCACCACCAGAGGAACGCTGTGAGCACCCCCAGGATCGAGATTCCGGCGCACCTGCTGCCCTCTGACGGCCGGTTCGGCTCCGGGCCCTCGAAGGTCCGGCCGGAGGCGGTGCGCGCCCTGGCGGACGTGGCCGCCACCTGGATGGGCACCAGCCACCGGCAGGCCCCGGTCAAGCAGGTCGTCGGGTCGATCCGCCGCGGCCTGACGGAGCTCTTCGGCCTGCCGGACGGATGGGAGATCGTGCTGGGCAACGGCGGCTCGACGGTGTTCTGGGACGCAGCCACCTTCGGGCTCATCGAGAGCCGCAGCCAGCACCTCGTGTTCGGGGAGTTCTCGTCGAAGTTCGCCGAGGCGGCCACCGACGCGCCGTTCCTCGAGGAGCCCGAGGTGATCCGGGCCGAGCCCGGGAGCCATCCCGGCCCGCACCGCACCGACGGGGTCGACCTGTACGCGCTGACCCACAACGAGACCTCGACCGGCGTGGCCGCGCCGCTGCGCCGACCCGAGGGGTCCGGCCTCCACGGCGACGGCGCGATCGTGGCCGTCGACGCCACCTCGGGGGCGGGCGCGCTGCGATGGGATCCCGACCAGGTCGACGTCTACTACTTCGCTCCGCAGAAGGTCTTCGCCAGCGACGGCGGCCTCTGGCTGGCGGCCTGCTCGCCCGCCCCGAAGCCGATCACGTCCTCGCCGAGGGCTTTGAGC
>DASXLH010000353.1:0-8017 GCA_036496335.1 Acidimicrobiales bacterium | reverse complement strand
CCCGGCGGGCCGAGCGCCGCACCGCGGCCGGCTCGACGAGATCGACGGCTTCGTCGCCTCGATGTTCACGGAGATCCCCGGTCGGCTCGCCGTGACGACAGCCGCCTTCTTGCGGGGCGACCGCAAGGCGGCGCAGCGGGTGGTGGCCGCCGACGAGGCCATCGACTTCCTGCAGAACGACGTGGAGGACCTCGTCACCCAGGAGCTGTTGAGCCGCCCGTGCGATGAGGCCGAGATCCGCTATCTGGTCACCGTTCTGCGGATCGTGCCGGAGCTCGAACGGAGTGGTGACCTCGTCGAGCACATCGCCCTCCGCACCAACCCCATGATCATGAGCTCACTCACCCCGAGGGCCAAGGAGCTGATCGACGCGATGGGCACGACCGCGGCCGCCATGTGGCGCGACGCCGCCGGCGCCTACCGGGCGCGCGATCTCTCGGCCGCCGAGCGGCTGCGGACGGAAGACGACGATCTGGACAGCCTCCACGTCGAGCTGTGCGACGAGTTCGCAAGCGGCGTCCTCAGCCCGTCGCTGGCTATCGAGCTGGGCCTCGTCGCGCGCTTCCTCGAACGGCTCGGCGACCATGCCGTCAACGTCACCCGTCGGCTCGCCTACCTCACGCTCGATGTCCCGGTCCGATGACACCGCCTGATACCCGTCGCCGCGCCGTCGCCTGGCAGGTCCCGGTCGAGCGGGCGCTGGCCGCCACACGACGGGTGACGAACACCCCCGGGTCGAGTGTCGACCTCCGGCGCTGCGAGGCCGCGGCCGCCGGTCTCGAGCGCGAGCTTGCCCGGGCTGGTGCTGACGTCGGGCTGGAGGACGGGCTGGCGTGGAAGCTCCTCGCCCTGCGCGACGTGCTCGTGAGCCACCCCGTGGCAGTGCGGGCTCTCGCTGACGTCGCCGGCGACCACGGTTCGGTGGGACCGATGTTGCGCCGAGGCGTCGACGAGGTCGCCTCCGGCTTCGCCCGGTTGGTCGAATCGGACACCCCGCCCGACTAGCGGTCGGTCGACCAGTCGGACACTTGGTCCGAGCGGCCAGTCAACCCTTGGTCGGGCGGCTCGGCCGGAAGGCGTTCTGCTCGCAGCGCCGCATACCCGCGGGCACCTGGCAGTCGAGCGACACGATCCTCGGGTCGACTCCCGGCTCCACGCCCAGCAACCACACTGCGCCCTTCTGGAGCAGGGTCCGACGGTCCGACGGGTTCGGCGCCACCCGCATGTCGGCCAGCTTCACCAGCAGGTCGGCCATCGCCTCACCGTGCGTGCAGAGCACGGAAGCGGCATAGCGCTTGTCGGTGAGCACGTCGAGGAGGTCTTGACTGGAGGCCAGCGGACCGAGGCGTCTGGAGCTGTGGACGGGGAGGCCTCGGCCGTCAGCCAGCGGGCGGAGTGTCTGCGCGCACCTCGCTGCCGGGCTGGCGACGATCCGCGCGACCTCCCGGTCGACGAAGAACGCGGCGATGGCAAGCGCCTGCTCCTGACCGACCGCGTCGAGAGGGCGGCGTTCGTCTGGCCCCGACCAGTCCCGCTTTCTTCCAGCGCATGCATGGCGAACGAGCGCAACCTCCACGAGTGGATGGTGGCACGCTCGAACGACAGGTTGCGGGATCGCCCCCGTGGTCGACTCGACCTGAGTCGGGTCAGTTGGGGCTGTTGGGCGTGGTCGTCCAGTGGTTGTGCTTGGCGGCCTCGATGGCGGCCTCGTCCGGGTTGCCGTAGCGGCGGGGCGTGGTGTCGACGTCGGTGGCCTTGGCCCGCAACGCGTTCACCGTCGCCTGCTCCTTCGGCACGTGCGGGAACGGGTCGAACTCGTAGAACCGGCAGGCGTTCTCCCACGTGATCTTGTGGATGTCCTCGTCCGGCACCTTCACGGCGTCGAAGGACTTCATCAGCACCTCGGGAGCCTGCGGCCAGGTCGAGTCGGAGTGGGGGTAGTCGCACTCCCAGGCCAGGTTGTCGATGCCGATGCGATGGCGCATCTCCAGCCCGGTCTCGTCGTCGATGAAGCACACCAGCACCCGGTCACGGAAGACCTGGCTGGGGAGCCGCCCGCCGAAGTCGGCGCCGGTCCAGCGGTGGTGGTGCTGGTAGACGAAGTCGGCCTTCTCCAACCAGTACGGGTACCAGCCGATGGCCCCTTCGGCCAACGCGATCTTCAGGGTCGGGAAGCCGGTCATCATCGGCGACCACAGCAGCTCCGACGCGAAGATGGCGGTCTGGAACGGCATGGCGTGGGGGATCACGTCGAAGGGCGAGCGCGGCATGCGCTCCAGCGCCCCACCGAAGTGGAAGACGACGGCCGTGTCGCACTCGACCGAAGCGGCGAAGGCCGGATCCCACTCGTGGCCGTGGTAATCGGGCATGCCGAAGCGATGAGGGTCGGAGTGCCAGGAGACGGCGTGGCAGCCGAGGTCGGCCACCCGACGGATCTCGTCGGCCATCCACTCGGCCCCGAGCTTGAAGCCGGAGAGGGCCAGCGGGATGAAGCGACCCGGGTAGGCCCCGGCCCACTCGTGGATGTGCCAGTCGTTGTAGGCCCGGATCATGGCGGCCACGAACTCGTCGTCGTCGTTGTGGGTGAAGAACTGGCCGCCGTTGCCCGGCCACGACGGGAAGTTGATCCCGGCCAGGACACCGTTGGCGTCCATGTCTCGCACCCGTTCGTGCACGTCGTAGGTGCCGGGGCGGACCTGGTCGAAGCTGCGAGGGTCGTAACCCCACTCCTCGGGAACCCGTCCGGCCACGGCGTTCAGCCCGAACGTCGCCACCTCGACGCCCTCGATGGCCCAGGCGTCGGTGCCGTCGGCTCGGCGGATCACCTTCGGGGCCCGGTCCTTGAACTTGGCCGGCAGGTGCTCCCGGAAGAAGTCACCCATCGAAGGCGGCTCGACCACGTGGTCGTCCACGCTCACGAGGATCATGTCACCGGCATCCATCGCAACCCCCTGCGCTCGGCCTCAACCGGACCGCAATCCCCTGCGCGCCGGCGCGCCCAGCCTACGCCACCACCGCCTGGTCAACCTGGCGGCGCCTCGAAGCCTTCATAGACGAGCTGGAGCGACGTGCCCGCGCCCCCGGCCTCAGCCAGCGCCGCCAGCGCCGCCCACGCCCCCTGCACCACGTCGGTCGTTGTCACCAGGTGTCCCTCGCGTCCGTGCCCGCCGCCCGCCGCGCCGCAGCTGGTCCGCATCAGCTGGCGAGAAGGACCTCCACCCTGGCGACCTCGGTAGCGGTGAACCGAAGCGACATCGGGCGGCTCAACAGCGCGATGTCCGTGGCATGCGCATCGCGGTTGGGTACGGCCAACAGCCATCGGGGCGAGCGCGACCGCCGGGGCGCGAGGGTGTCCGGGAGATCGGTGGCGCGCTGGGCCACGGCCGCCTGTCGCTCGACGGCCATCCGCACGGCGGGGTACGTCTCGGCGTCGCGCGTCTCGCCCAGCCAGACCGCCGACATGGGGCAGGCCGAGGCGACGAGCTGGGGGAGCGGCCCCTCGTGTCGTCGGGCGCCGGGGTCGGCATCGCGGGCCCAGCGGTGCGCCTCGGCCAGTGTCTCGCCGGGATCGCAGGTCTTGGAGGACAGCAACGCCACATCGGGTTCGAGCTCGAGAGCGGAGCGCAGCCGCGTGCCGTCGATCTCGCCCGGTAGCTCCACGACGATCTCGTCGACGGCCGCCGCTCCCTCCACCTCATGGAGGTCCACGGAGACCACGTTGCCGCCCAGGCGGCTGATCGCCCCACCGACGTCGTGGGAGATCGTCGCTTCTGCGGGGAGCTCGAGGCGGAGTCGGTAGGTGTGCATCGCTCCAGTCTCAAGGTGACCGGTCGGCGCGCAGCGACGAGCCGGTGAATGTCCGGTGAAGACGTACCGTCGCCCGGCTGTCGCACTGCGCACGGTCCGCTCAGGATCGTCGGCCGCGCCGGCAGGGCGGCTCCACCTGGCTTCGGGGCCCGGGAAGGGGGCCCGGTACGCTCCGACGCCGTGTCGGAGACGGTGCTGGTGGTCGACGACGACCCGGTGATCCTCCGTCTCCTCGAGGTCAACTTCGGGCTCGGTGGCTACGACGTGCTGGTGGCGGCCGATGCCTCCTCGGCGCTGGAACTGGCCCGAACGTCCCGCCCGGACGTGGTCGTGACCGATGTGATGATGCCGACGATGAGCGGGCTGGAGCTGCTGGCGGCGTTGCGGGAGGGCGAGGCGACGCAGTCCATCCCGGTGCTCCTGGTGTCGGCCCGGGCCCAGCTCGACGACGTCCAGGCCGGTCTGGACGCCGGGGCCGACGGCTACGTCACCAAGCCCTTCGAGCCGCTCGACCTCATCGACCGGGTCGGTGCCGTGCTGGCCGGCCGCCCGTCGTGAGCCCGCTGCCCCGGCACCTGCTGCCCCAGACGGCCCAGGTGGTCGACGGCCTGTTGGAGATCGGCGGATGCTCGGCGCTGGAGCTGGCCGAGCGGTTCGGCACCCCCGTCTTCGTCTACGACGAGCTCCACCTCCGCGAGCGCTGCCGGGAGTTGCTGGCCGCCTTCGGCGACGGCGCCACCTACGCCTCCAAGGCGTTCCTCTGCTCGGCCATGGCCAGGCTGGTCCACGAGGAGGGCCTGCGCATCGACGTCGCCACCGGGGGAGAGCTGCACGTGGCGCTGTCGGCCGGCGTCCCGGGCGAGCGGATCGTCCTGCACGGCAACAACAAGTCGGAGGCCGAGCTCGGCATGGCCATGGCGGCCGGGGTCGGTCGCATCGTGGTCGACAGCGACGAGGAGATCGGACGCATCGAGCGCCTGGTCGCCTCCGAGGGCTTCGACCCGCCCCGGGTGCTGGCGCGGGTCACGCCGGGCGTGGAGGCCCACACCCATGAGTACGTCATGACCGGCCAGGACGATACGAAGTTCGGCTTCGGCCTGGCCAGCGGCGCCGCCGCCGCGGCGGTGGAGCGGATGGCCCGCTCGGCCGCCCTCGACCTCGTCGGGGTGCACGCCCACATCGGCTCGAACATCTTCCTGCTCTCCGGCTACGAGAAGGCCATCGAGCGGCTGGCTCCCTTCGTCCTCTCGCTCGACCTTCCCGAGCTGTGCCTCGGAGGCGGCCTCGGGGTCGCCTACGTGGAGGGGGAGGAGACCCCGCCCATCGCTGAGTGGGCCGGGTTGCTGAAGCGGAACTGCGCCGAGGCCGGCATCACCTCCCGCCTGGTGGTGGAGCCGGGCCGGGCCATCGTGGCGGCCGCCGCGGTCACGCTCTATCGGGTCGGGACCATCAAGGTCCTGCCCGGCATCCGCACCTATGTGGCCGTCGACGGAGGCATGAGCGACAACCCCCGCCCGGTCCTCTACGGGAGCGGCTACGAGGCCTTCCTGCCCCGCGAGGTCGACGCCGAACGGGAGCTGGTCGCCACGGTGGTGGGCAAGCACTGCGAGTCGGGCGACATCGTGGTGCGGGACGCCACGCTCCCTGCCGACCTAACGGTCGGCGATGTGCTGGCCACGCCGGTCACCGGGGCCTACGGCCACTCGATGGCGTCGAACTACAACAAGGTCCCGCGACCGCCGGTGGTGTTCGTCGGCGACGGGGAGGCCCGGGTCGTGGTGCGGCGGGAGACGCTCGACGACCTCCTGTGGCTCGACCTCGACTGATGGCGCCCTCGGCGGTGTCGAGGGACGACGGGGCTGGCCAGCTCCCGGCCCCGGCTCGGAACGGCCATTGGCTCTTCGTCGGCAGTACGGGGGTGGCCTGCGGCGCGGTGGTCGGATGGCTCGTCTGGTCGCTCACGGCCTCGATCCCGGCTGCCCTCGTGGTCGGCGCCGGCGTGGCGTCCATCCTGGTGGTCCTGGCGATCGCCGGGACGCGCCAGAACGAGACGTTCCGGGAGGACGAGGCCAAGGTGGCCGTCGTCCGGGCCCGGCGCCAGCAGGTCCTCGACGCCATGCGGGAGACCCAGACGCCGCTTCCCCTCGGATCCACCCCGGGAGGCGGGCCCGATCCGAGCCCGGACGCTCCATTGGATGGTTCGGGCCCGTCCGGGCCCGACGCCACCCCCCACTAGCCTCGCCGCCCGTGGAGCAGCCCGTCCGTGTCGGTCTCCTGGGCTGCGGCGGGGTGGGCAGCGCGCTGGTGCGCCTCATCGGCGAGCGGTCGGCCGCGGTCGAGGCCCGCACCGGCCTGCGCCTGGCGATCACCCGGGTGGCGGTGAGAGACATCGCCAAGACGAGACCGGTCGAGCTGGCTGACGGGGTGCTGACCGACGATGCCGCCGCCGTCGTGGCCGATCCCGACGTCGACGTGGTGGTGGAGCTGATCGGCGGCGTCGAGCCGGCCCGGTCATTGCTGGTCCAGGCGCTGCGGGCCGGCAAGCCGGTCGTCACCGCCAACAAGGAGCTGCTCGCCGTCGCCGGGTCGGAGCTCTTCGAGGCCGCCGCCGGCAGCGGCGTCGACCTGCTGTTCGAGGCGGCGGTCGGGGGCGGCATCCCGATCATCCGGCCGCTGCGGGAGTCGCTGGTGGGCGAGCGGGTGCGCCGCATCACCGGCATCGTCAACGGCACGACCAACTACATCCTCACCCGCATGAGCGAGGACGGCGCAGGCTACGCCGACGCCCTCGGCGAGGCGCAGCGCCTCGGCTTCGCCGAGCCCGACCCGACCGCCGACGTCGAGGGCCTCGACGCCGGGGCCAAGCTCGCCATCGTCGCCACCATCGCCTTCGGCGCCTCGGTCGTGGCCGACGACGTCCATCACGAGGGCATCTCGTCGGTGACCGCCGACGACATCGGCTTCGCCCACCGCCTCGGCTACGAGGTGAAGCTGCTCGCCATCGCCGAGCAGGACGACGACGGGCGCATCGCGGTGCGCGTCCATCCGGCCATGGTTCCCCGCGACCACCCGCTGGCGACGGTGCGGGACGCCTTCAACGCCGTGTTCGTGGAGGGTGACGCGGTGGGGCCGCTGATGTTCTACGGCCGAGGGGCTGGCGGTGAGCCCACCGCCAGCGCCCTGCTCGGCGACCTCGTCGACGCCGCCACCAACCTCAGGCGGGGCGGGGGCGGTCCGGCCCTGCGACCCCTCCCGAAGGCCCGGATCCGCCCCGTCGACGAGCTGCGTTCCGAGTACTACCTCGACCTCGAGGTTCTGGACGAGCCGGGCGTGCTCCACGCCGTGTCGGGCGTGTTCGCCGAGCACGGCGTGTCGATCCGCTCGATGGAGCAGGAAGGGCTGGGCGACGAGGCCCGCCTGGTGTTCATCACCCACGAAGCGCTCGAGGCATCGGTCCAGGCCACCCTCGCCGGCCTGCGCAAGCTGGACGTGGTCGACCGGGTCGCCAGCGTGGTCCGCGTCCTGTCCTGACCCACTGCGGTGGGTCAGACGGTGCCGGTTCGGTCCCGCTCGCGGTCGACGACGGCGTCATGGTGGTGCCTCCAGGCCCAGAGGCTGAGCCGGTCGAGGCGCACCGACGGCCACTCCACCGCCCGGGCCACCGCCCGCCACACCACGATGCTGGTGCCGGCCGACGCCGGGCGCGGCCGAGCCGTCTCCCCGGGACCCAACCGGCGAACCGGCCGGGACCCGAGGAGGCCGCTCGAACGGGCGAGCTCCGGCTGGGCGTTCATCGAAGGCGCAGGATCGGCCACGATTGCTTGCGAGCCACCCGTCGGAGCCGGGCATCGGGGTTGATGGCCACGGCCGCGCCACAGCGCTGGAGCAATGGCACATCGGAACCCGAGTCGGCGTAGGCGGTCGCCGAGCCCAGATCGAATCGCCCGAGCTCGCCCTCGAGGCGGACCAGCTTGCCGAAGCCGTGGCAGAACGCACCCTCGAAGCGGCCGGTGCAGCGGCTGTCGAGGACCTCCAGCCGGCTGCCCACGGCGCGATGCATCCTGAGCGCCGCCGTCACCGACTCGACCAGCGGGTGGGGACTGACCGAGACGATCACGCAGAAGTGGCCGGCGGCCAGGTGATGGTCGATGAGCCGACGGGCGGCCGGGTGGACGGGTGGACGGATGAGGCCACCGTGTCGCCGGCCGCT
>DASXLH010000352.1:0-9103 GCA_036496335.1 Acidimicrobiales bacterium | reverse complement strand
GTGGTCCTGGGTCGAGAAGATGTTGCACGATGCCCAGCGCACGTCGGCGCCGAGCTCGAGCAGCGTCTCGATGAGCACCGCCGTCTGCACGGTCATGTGCAGCGACCCGGAGATCCGGGCGCCGGCCAAGGGCTTCGACGGACCGTACTGACGGCGCAGGGCCATCAGGCCGGGCATCTCGTGCTCGGCGAGCTGGATCTCCTTGCGACCGAAGGTGGCGAGGGAGAGATCGGCGACCCGGAAGTCGGCGGTGGTGAGTGTGGGCATGGGAAAACCTCGTCTCGAGAGTGGTGAAGCTCGTTCTCAAGACGGGCTGGGGCCTGCTGGCTCCGTTCGCGTCAGCCCGACGTGGTCACAAGCCTAGGGCCCCACCTCGTTCTGGGCGTGGTTTTCGACGCCGGCAGGTGCGAAAACCACGCCCAGAACGAGGATGAGCGGTTGGTTCAGCCGGTCAGTGCGGCCTTCAGCGAGCTCAAGGCGTCGACCGGGCCGGGATCGATGCCCTCCTGGGCTGCGAGGTGCAGGCTCACGAAGTCGCCCACGAGCACCAGATCGAGGAGCTGGGCCAGCTGGCCCTCGCCGGCGGCCGACACCTCGATCACCTGGGAGACCACCTCGTCGACCAGCGGTGTCACGAGCTCGAAGCGCCTCGACACCTGCGGGTGCTCGAACTCGTGGCGCAGGTTGACCAGCGTCATCGCCTGGCGGGTGAGGTCGCCGTGCTGGCCCCAGCCCTGGATCTCGTTGTGGCACAGCTCGGGGAGCCCGTTCCAGAAGGCCGGGGCGTTGGCGTTCTCGTTGATCTGGGTCTTCCAGCGGCAGGCGGCGGTGGCCCCGAGCTGACCTCCGCCGTACACCAGGGGCATGGTGCGGCCGATCCTCCGGGCCAGCTTGCGGGCCGGGCTGGCCTCCCCCGTCAGCTCGTCGCGGCGCCGGGTGAGCTGCTCGACGGCGAAGTCGACCCATTGCTGGGCGCCCGGGAACAGGCCCATCTCCTCGAGGACGATGAAGGCCGGCACCGCCATCGCCCCGATCGCGGCCCGCGGCTGGGGGATGTCGTCGGGGACGCCGACGACGGGAACGCCCCACGACCGGGCCAGCCGGCCGAGGGTGCCGCCGGCGGTGATCACCACCAGGTGGGCCCCTTCGACCGCTGCCGCCGAGGCCGCCTCGACGGTCTCCTCGGTGTCGCCCGAGAAGGAGACGGCGAACACCAGCGACGACTCGCCGACGAAAGCCGGGAGCTCGTAGTCCTTCGACACGATGACCGGGACGGGCAGGAACGGGCCTGCGGCCGCTGACAGGATGTCGCCGGCCACGCCGCTCCCGCCCATCCCGAGCACCACGACGTGCTCGATGCGCTCCCGGTCGGGGAGGTCGGACAGGCCCCGGGCCCGGACGGCAGCGTCGAACACCTGCTCGGGCAGCCCGGCGGTGACGTCGAACATGCGGTCTGTGTCGAGGATCGCCTCGCCGTTGGCGGTCATGCGTCGAAGGTGGGGCGGACGCCGTCGGCGTCGGCCTTGGCCAGGAGCCGGGCGTGCTCGGCATCGTCGACCGTGGTGGCCTCGTCGATGAGCATGACCGGGATGTCGTCGCGGATGTCGTACCGCCGACGGAGCCGGGGGTTGTAGAGGACCGACTCGTCGGCGAAGTAGAGGAGCGGTCCCTTGTCCTCCGGGCAGGCGAGGATCTCGAGCAGCAACGGATCGAGCGGCACCGCTCAGCCCTCCCGGATCAGGGCGAGGATCTGGGTGGTGTGGGCTTCGCACTCCTCGCGGGTGCGGGCCTCGAGGTTGAGCCGCAGCAGGGGCTCGGTGTTGGAGGGCCGGAGGTTGAACCACCACGCCCCGAGATCGACCGTGAGGCCGTCGAGGCGGTCCTGCTCGGCGTCCGGGAAGGCGGCGGCGACGCGCTCGATGACCGAAGGTGGGTCGTCGACGACGCTGTTCTGCTCACCGGAGTCGGCCCACCGGTCGAGCGGTGCCAGCAGCTCCGAGAGCGAGCTCCCGCTGACCGACAGCTGCTCCAGCACGATCATCGCGGCGATGATCCCCGAGTCGGCCCGGTAATTGTCCCGGAAGTAGTAGTGGGCGGAGTGCTCGCCCCCGAAGGCGGCTCCGGTCTCGAGCATGACCTGCTTGACGAACGAGTGGCCCACCCGGGTCCGCACCGGCGTCCCGCCGTTCTCGCGGATGATCTCGGGCACGGCCTTGGAGCAGATGAGGTTGTAGAGGATCACCGATCCCGGGCTCCGCTCGAGCATCGCCTTGGCCAGCAAGGCGGTGGTGAGGGACCCGGACACCGGCTGGGCCTTCTCGTCGACCAGGAAGACACGGTCGGCGTCGCCGTCGAAGGCGAGACCGATGTCGGCCCCGCTGGCCAGCACCCGGGCCTGCAGATCGCGGAGGTTCTCCGGCTGGATCGGGTCGGCCGGATGGTTGGGGAAGGTGCCGTCCAGCTCCTGGAAGAGGTACTCCACCTGGAACGGGAGGCCTTCGAACACCTTGGGGGCGATGTAGCCGCCCATGCCGTTGGCGGTGTCGGCCACCACCTTGAGGGGCCGCATCTTGGACACATCGACGAAGGACCGGACGTGGTCGGCGAACTCCGAGAGGAGGCTCCGCTCGGACCTGCTCCCCCGGGTCGCGGCCGGAGCCAGCTCGCCGGCGGCCAGCTGCTTGATGGCGCCCAGGCCGGTGTCCTCCCCCACCGGCGCGGCCCCGGCGAGGGAGAGCTTGATGCCGTTGTACGCGGCCGGGTTGTGCGAGGCGGTGAACATGGCGGCCGGGGCGTCGAGGCGGCCGGAGGCGAAGTAGACGAGATCCGTCGAGGCGAGGCCGAGCTCGACGATGTCGCTGCCCTGGGACATGGCTCCCTCGGCGAAGGCGGCGGACAGCTCCACCCCCGTCGGGCGCATGTCGCGGCCGAGCAGGATCGTGGGCGCGCCCGAGAAGGCGGCGAAGGCGGCACCGATCCGCCGGCAGGTGTCGGCGTCGAGCTGGTCCGGGACGATTCCCCGGATGTCGTACGCCTTGAAGATGGCGTCGAGGGAGATCATGACGGCGGCGACGTTAGACGGGGCGCGCCGTCGACTCCCGAACCGGGGGCGTCAGGTGACGAGCGGACCGAGGGGCACCGGCTCATCGACCTCGCCGGCCGCGGGGTCCTGCGGGTCGGCCAGCTCCTCCGTCCCGGCGGGCGGGTGCCCAGTCACCGCCGCCCGACGGCGGCGTCGCCCGAGGAGACCCAAGGCCACGAGGGCGGCCACCCCCAGGGCGGTCATGGCGATCCCGAGCCAGTCGACGGCCGTACGGCCGTAGGTGAGCTCGACGTGGTTCGAGGTCGGCACCACGACCATCAGGTTCGGTGCGACCCGGTACGGGCCTTCGGCGCCGTGGGCCTGCCAGTTCGGGAAGTACGAGGTCTTGACCAGGACGGGGACCCCCGGGTGGTCAACGGTGAACGAGATGGTGTCGTCATCCGACTTCACGTCGGTGACCACCACGGGTGGCAGGGCCTGTCGCCCGGTGTCGGCGCTCGTCACCGCGGCGAGGCCGACCCGGCTCCACGACTTCGGGCCGTCGGCGGCGAGGTAGACGTCCTGACGGTCCGGGTCGAGGTACCAGGACTCGGCCATGTCCTGCCAGGCCTTGCCACCCACGGGCGCGTCCTTCACGACCGCCGGCTGGTACGCCAGGCCCTGCACCAGCTGGGACCCGGCGACCTCGTAGACGTGGAAGACCCCGGAGGTCGCGACCGGGGTGAGCGCCGGCTCGGCCGCGGCTTGCTGGACGGCGGCCTGGGAGAAGGCGATGTAGTAGCGCACCCCGAGCATCTGGAGGTGGGAGACCCCGAGATGGACGTCGAGCGGTCCGTAGTCCAGGCCCCGCTCGGCCCGGGACGGGGCGGTGGAGAGCTCGGACTGGTTCAGGAAGTGGTACGGGGTGGTCGCCGAGGCCTCGAAGTAGAGGCCCTCCATCGAACCGATGCACTCGTCAGTCCAGTACGGGAGCAACATCAGGGCCATCGGGGTCCCGAACCGATCGAGCGAGGAGTCGTACTCCCACATGGCCCGGCCGCAGCCCTGGCTCCTGCCCAGGCCGGCCATCGTGGAGATGAGCGCCTGGTACTCCGGATAGGCCGGCTTGCGCTCGTAGCCTGTGAAGTCCCAACGGGCCCAGCCCCGCACGAGGCTCTGATCGGTGGTCGACCGACCGAACCAGGTGTAGGTCCGCCCATCCGGCGACGTCGTGGCCAGCGGGAGCATCCGCAGCGGGAAGGCCACCGCGATCAGCACGGCCAGCGTGCCGCCGACCGTGGCCACCGCCGTCGCCACGCGCCTGGTGCGGGCCCCGCTCTCGTCCGGCCGCAGCAGGACGGCGGCCGCCATGACGACCTCGGACGCCGCCAAGGCAGCCAACAGGTAGAGGCAGAGGTACCAGAACGGTAGGAGCCGGGCGTTCCAGAGCCGGCCCTGCGGGGCGAGGCGGATCCCCAAGGCGAGGATGGCGGACATCAGCACGAGGGCGGTGCCGAAGCGCCGGCGGAAGCCGATGGCGGTGATGGCGCCGATCAGCGCGAACACGATCACCCAGGTGGTGTCGCCGGGGACGTGGGCGTTGGGGGTGTTGCCGGCGATGGAGGACAGGGTCCGCCCTATCCGACCGGGGAACAGGATCTCCAGGTAGGTGGTGAGCTTCTGCCAGCCCATGTCGGTCATGTAGGCCCGGCGGAGCACGAAGGGCACGGTCCAGAACGACGTCAGCAGGCCACCCACGACGACGACCACGGCCGCCCACCACACCGATCGGCGGGCCGACACCCGGACCGGACCTTCGTCGGCAGGACCCTCGCCGAGACCACGCTCGGCGGCGGCGCCCTCGGCCGGCAGCCCGTCCGCGTCCAGCTCCCCGGAAGGCCTAGCGGCCCGTCCCCGCCACCACCAGACGACCACGATCGACCCGGCGCCCACCAGGGCGAAGAGGGCCGGGATCAGGTGGCAGGTGATGCACAGGGCGAAGAGGACGGCGGCGAGCCCCCGGCCCTTGCCGGTGTCGAGGCCCCTGGCGACGGCGCCGAGGAACAGGAGCGCGAAGCACAGGCTGATGGTGAACCCGAACTCACCCGCCAGCGTCGAGAGGGCGTTGCCGCCGTAGATCGAGAACGAGCGGTCGAAGACGAAGGCCAGGGTGGCGACGGCGCAGGCGGCGGGCACCGGGAAGCGCTGCCTGGCCATGCGGGCCATCGCCCACGCGCAGACCGGCAGGGCCAGCAGCCCCGACACGCTGACCAGCTTGAAGGCCACGTTGTAGGTGAGGCCGATGGCGTCGAGGGCCACCACGAAGAGACCGGGGACGACCATGTAGAACTGGTAGGCGGGGAAGCCGGCGTACCAGTCCGGTGTCCACCCCGACAGCCGCCAGTTCGGGAGCAGGTGGTCACGGAGGAAGGCCGGCCCCCACACGTGGGCCCCGAGGTCTCCGCCGTTGGTCGTGGTGTTGGCGAGGAGCAGATCGGGATAGAGCGCCCGCCAGATGAACAGGACGCACCCGGTGACGATCGCCAGCGTGACCCAGCTCTCGAACGGGCGCCGTCGGAGCCACTCGATCACCCGGCCCACGGGCCCAATCCTCGCGGACGCGCGGCCCGATGTAGCTGCAGCCCGGGCTCGTCCGGGCCCGATGCGGGGTCAGCCCGCTTTGCGGGAGAGCTGGGCGACGCTGCCCAGTACGGCCTGGAGATCGGCGGTCTCGCCGTCGCGGGACCACCAACGGCCGTCACAACGGGAGCAGGAGCGCATGACGAGCGCGGAGCCGGCCGCGGCGAGGCGGATCTCGACCAGGGGGGCGGCGCATCGGGGACATGTGGACATGAGCCGGTTCTCGGCAGGACCACGAAAAATCTTGAGTGCGTGGACTGCTCTCAGTGCCGGAGGAGCGCGACGAAGGCCGTGAGGTTGAAGGCGAAGTGGGCGCAGATGGAGGGCCCCAACCTGCCGTAGCGAACCGTCAGCCAGGCGCACACCACGCCGAAGAGCGTCAGCGCGATCGTGTCGACCGGCTGGAAGTGCATGACGCCGAAGATGACCGATGAGACGACGATGCTGATCCAGTCACCCCAACGCTTGCGCAGCGCGCCGAGCACGAGACCCCGGTAGAAGAGCTCTTCGAAGACGGCCGCGCCCAGCACGGCGACGATGAAGAGGCTGATGTAGCCCAGGGGGTCGTGGGCACGGTCCGCGAGCGTCTGGGCGGTCTTTCCTACTTCGTTCCGGTTGATGTCGAGCAGCTCGTAGACGGGGATGAGCACCACCGCCAGGACGAGCTGCGAGCCGAATCCGGCGGCGAGGCCGATGACGACGTCACGGGGTCGCGCCGTGAAGCCGAACTCGGTGCGCAGGCTGCCGCTCCCCTTGTGGCGGGCCACCCACCACGGCACCCCGCCGAGCACCACCCAGAGCGGGACCTGCAGGAGTGCCACGGCCCACAGTGCGATCGTGTCGGTGTCGTCCGAGCTGACGCCAGCCAGCTTGAGCGCCACCACGACGACCAGGGACGGGACGAAGAGGGCGAGCCCGATGCCGGCAGCGGCGTCGCCGAGCCCCCAGGATGACGAGCGTTGCCCGGGCTCTTCCCTGCCGGCGCGACCGGCGGTCAACTGCCTGAACGCCCTAGGCCAGCCGTAGGGCGGCGATGGGCTCCACGCCGAAGCTGGTGAGCGTGAGGGGTGTGAGCCGCCGGTCGAAGCGCTGCCAGCCGCGAGGGACCCCGGTGCCGTCGGCGTGCAGGGTGCACAGGTCGTAGCCGTTGGGGTCGGCGGCCTCGTCGAGCGGGTCGACCCAGACCGTGCGGGCGGCATAGTCGTAGGTCATCGTGGCGGTGGCCGATGTTGCACAGGCCGGTCGGCAACACAGGCGTGACATCGACTCCGAAGCTACAGCCGCTCCGCCTGCGGGCCGGGCCATGCCGTCGGCGGACCCACGCCCTGCTCCATGAACAGCCATGCAGCCGCCATAGGCTTGCCGCATGCCTCCCGAGACCCGGCCACCCGCGGCACCGGAGCGCCCGGATCCCGCTGGTCAGGGCGGTCCCGCGCCGGATCGCCCCGGTCCCGCCCGGCCGATCGCCCGGTGGCCTCGATGGGGCATGTGGGCCGCCATCGGCGTCCTCGTCTCGCTGTTCTTCCTGTCGCCGCTGTTCAACAGCAGCAGCAGCACCCACATCTCCTACTCCGAGTTCCTCGACCGGGTCGCCCACGATCAGGTCAAGTCCGCAAAGATCGACAACAACAGCAACAAGATCCAGGTCGTCGCCACCAACGGCGACACCTACACCGTCGACGGCCCCAAGGACATCCCGGACGCCGACCTGGCGCTGATGGCGCAGCACAAGGTCGCCTTCGACTTCAAGACGCCGACCCCCAACGCGTTCCTCTCCTGGCTTCCCGTCCTACTGCCGATCTTCCTGATCATCGGCTTCTTCGTCTGGATGAACAGACGACAGCAGGGCCAGATGGGGTCGATCATGCAGATCGGCCGTTCCAAGGCGAAGACCTATTCGAGCGAGAAGCCCGGGACCACCTTCGCCGACGTGGCCGGCTACGAGGGCGTCAAGCGGGAGATCACCGAGGTGGTCGACTTCCTGAAGGAGCCGGGGAAGTTCGCCGCCATCGGCGCGCGGATCCCGAAGGGCGTCCTCTTGGTGGGCCCGCCCGGCACCGGCAAGACGCTGCTGGCGAAGGCGGTCGCCGGTGAGGCGGGCGTGCCGTTCCTGTCGGTGAGCGGGTCCGACTTCATGGAGATGTTCGTCGGTGTCGGCGCCAGCCGCGTCCGCGACCTGTTCCAGTCGGCCCACAAGATGGGCCGGGCGATCATCTTCGTCGACGAGATCGACTCGATCGGCCGCAAGCGCGGTGCCGGGCTGGGCGGCGGTCACGACGAGCGGGAGCAGACGCTCAACCAGATGCTCTCCGAGATGGACGGCTTCGAACCCCACGAGGGCATCGTGATGCTGGCCGCCACCAACCGGCCTGACATCCTCGACCCGGCCCTGCTGCGCCCCGGCCGGTTCGACCGGCAGGTGGTGGTGCCGCTCCCCGAGTCGGACGAGCGCCTGGCCATCCTCAACGTGCACTGCCGTGACAAGCGCCTGGCGTCTGACGTCGATCTGGTCACGGTGGCCAAGGGCACACCCGGCATGAGCGGTGCCGACCTGGCCAACCTGGTCAACGAAGCCGCGCTCTACGCCGTGCGGCGTGGGGCCGACCGTCTCTTCGCCGAGGACTTCGACGCCGCCCGCGACCGCGTCCTGATGGGCCTGCGTCGTGACTCGATGGCGCTCTCCGACGAAGAGAAGGAGGCGGTGGCCTACCACGAGGGCGGGCACGCCGTCTGTGCCGCCGTGCTTCCCAACGCCGACCCCCTGCACAAGGTGACGATCCTGCCGACGGGCATGGCCCTCGGCGTCACCCAGCAGCTCCCCGAGGAGCGCCATCTCTACCGGCAGGACTACATCGAGGACTCCCTCGTGGTCCGGATGGGTGGTCGCATCGCCGAGGAGCTCGTCTACGGCATGGTGTCGACCGGCGCCAACAACGACCTGCAGGGCGCCACCGAGCTGGCCCGGAAGATGGTCCGCGAGTGGGGCATGAGCGAGCGGGTCGGGCCGATGGCGTGGGGCGCGCAGGGCGCGGTGTTCCTGGGCGAGGACCTGATGCACGGGCGCGAGTACTCCGAGGAGACGGCCCGGGTGATCGACGAGGAGGTCGAGCGGATCCTCCGCGAGCAGGAGGAGCGGGGCCGCCGGGTGCTGCGGCAGTACCGCCAGGGGCTCGACGCCGTGGCCGCCGCCCTGCTGGAGCACGAGACGATCGACGGCGAAGAGGTCGGCCGTCTGGTCGACACGGCCGCCGGGCGCCAGGTCGGCGGATCTCGCCGGGTCCCCCGGCTCGAGCCCGACGGCGAGGCCGGCGTCACCACCGCGGTCCGCCCGGCCTCGAGGACCGCCCCCGAGCCGGTGCCCCCCAAGGGCGAGTCCATGCCCCCCGCCGGCGAGCCCAACGGCGAGGCCGACTGTCCCCCGCTCCGCCCCGGCCCCCGGCC
>DASXLH010000351.1:0-1832 GCA_036496335.1 Acidimicrobiales bacterium | reverse complement strand
TCCGACGAG
This sequence comes from Acidimicrobiales bacterium, assembly GCA_036496335.1. Classification (GTDB taxonomy): domain Bacteria; phylum Actinomycetota; class Acidimicrobiia; order Acidimicrobiales; family CADCSY01; genus JAEKLB01. Next base: position 1,823 of record DASXLH010000351.1, on the reverse strand, counting down.
CTCGGCCTGCCGGGCGGCGACCACGCCGGCATCCTCGTCCTCCCGCCCGACCTGGCGCCCGGCACCGACTTCGCGGCGGCGATGGGCATCGTCCCGGACGTCGTGCTCGACCTGGAGGTGAACCCGAACCGCCCCGACGCCATGTACATCGCCGGGGTGGCCCGTGACCTGGCCGCCCGGCTCGGCACCGCCTACCGCCCGCCGGCCGCCACGGCCTGGGTGGCGACGGCGGGTCCGGACGCGGCCGAGGCCGTGGATGCGACGGTGGCGCCCGTCACCGTCGAGGTCGACGACCTCGACGCCTGTCCCCGGTTCACGGCCCGGGTGGTGAGCGCCATCCGGGTGGCGCCGTCGCCGGCGTGGCTGGCCAACCGGCTCACCCTGGCGGGCATGCGCCCGATCAACAACGTGGTCGACGCCTCCAACTACGTGATGCTCGAGCTCGGCCATCCCAACCACGCCTATGACCTGGCCGCCCTGTCCGGTCGCGGGCTGCGGGTCCGCAAGGCGGTCGAGGGCGAGACGCTGGTCACCCTCGACGAGGTCGAGCGGGTGCTCACCGCCGCCGACCTGCTCATCTGCGACGCCGACGACGTCCCGGTGGGCATCGCCGGGATCATGGGCGGCTCCTCGTCGGAGGTCACCGACGCCACCACCGATGTCCTGCTGGAGGTGGCGTCGTTCGACCCCATGACCGTCGCGTGGACCTCCAAGCGCCTGGCGCTGCGGTCGGAGGCGTCGGCGAGGTTCGAGAAGGGGGTCGATCCCCACGGGATCGACCTGGCCGTGGCCCGCTTCTGCGAGCTCCTCGTCGCCCAGGGAGCGACGGCCACGCCAGTGGAAGCCGACGTCCGGGGCGACCTCCAGGCCGCGCCGCCCGTGCGGGTCCGCACCGCCCGGGTGAACGGGATCCTCGGCACCGCCCTCACCGACGAGCAGATCGCCGGCTACCTCGATCCGATCGGCTTCACCACGACGCCGGCCGGCCCGGGACAGCTCGACGTGATCATCCCCACCTGGCGTCCCGACAGCTCCATCGAGATCGACGTGATCGAGGAGGTCGGGCGGATGCACGGCTACTCGGCCATCGAGGCCACCGTGCCGACCTCGACGCTGATCGGCGAGCTCGCACCCTTCCAACGGGCCCGCCGGGAGCTGCGGTCGATCCTGGTCGGTGCGGGTGTGTCGGAGGCATGGACCACCACCTTCCTCGCCCCGGGCGATCTCGGCACCGCCGGCCTCGATCCGGCCGCGGCGGTGGTGGTGGCCAACCCGCTCGCAGCCGAGGAGTCGCGCCTGCGGACCTCGCTGCTCCCGGGCCTGCTGCGGGCCGTGCACTACAACGCGTCGCACCGCCTCGCCCCGGTCCGCCTCTTCGAGGTGGGCAAGGTGTTCCGTATGGTCGACCGGGCGTCCCTGCCCGACGAGCGGGAGCGCCTCGGGCTGGTGCTGGCCGGCGACGACGCCGTGGCCGCGGTGGAGGTGTGGCACCTCCTGGTCGAGGGGCTCTTCCTGGAAGATGCGCGGCTCGGACCCTTCGACCCGGGTGTTCCGTGGGGTCGCCTGCACCCCACCCGGTCGTCGTCCCTGATCGTCGACGGTCAGGCCGTCGGGGTCGTGGGCGAGGTCGACCCGTCGGTGCTCGATGCGATCGGTGTGACGGGCCGGGTGGGCTGGCTCGAGCTCGACCTGGCCCCGGTGCTGACGGCCCGGCGGGGTCCCTCCGGGTACCGGCCCGTGCGGCGGTTCCCGTCGAGCGATCTCGACCTGTCGTTCTCGGTCGACGAGTCGGCCCCGGCGTCGGCGGTCCTGGATGCGCTGCG
>DASXLH010000350.1:0-3738 GCA_036496335.1 Acidimicrobiales bacterium | reverse complement strand
TCACCGCCCCGATCATCGGCGCCACCAAGCCCCACCACATCGACGACGCCGTGGCCGCCGTCGACCTCGAGCTTTCGGACGAGGAGGTCGCCGGCCTGGAGGAGCCGTATCAGCCCCATCGCCCGGCCGGGTTCGTCTGATGCGGGTCGCCGTCACCGGCGGGTCGGGCAAGGCCGGCCGGGCCGTGGTGCGGGACCTGGTCGCGTCCGGCCCCCAGGTGTTGAACGTCGATCTGGTCGCCGATCCCGAGGCGGTGGCCGAGTTCCGCCAGGCCGATCTCACCGAAGCCGGCCAGGCCTTCGAAGTCCTGCGCCGCCAGGAAGCGGTGGTGCACCTGGCCGCCATCCCCCGTCCCTACCGGCATCCCGTTCCTCGGGCTGCGGTTCTCGAACGTGTGGGACGAGGCCGACCACGCCGCACTCGACTCGTACCAGGATGACGCCCGCCTCCGGAGCTGGAACGCCTGGGGTTGGGTCGATACCCGGGACGTGGCCCAGGCCTGCCGGTTGGCGCTGACCGCCGAGGTGTCCGGCGCCGACGTGTTCGTCATCGCCGCCGCCGACACCGTCATGACCAGATCCAGCCATGACCTGGTGACCGAGGTCTTCCCCGACGTCCCGATCCGGGGCGAGCTCACCGGCCGCGAGACCCTGCTGTCGATCGAGAAGGCCCGCCGGGTCCTCGGCTACGAACCCGACCACAGCCTCGCCGAGCGGCTCGGGCCGATCGGATGAGGGCGTCTCGGGGGTCGGGGTCGGGCCGCCTTTGGCACCGCGCCCACTGCCGGCGCGAGATTGGCACCCCGTCCCCCTTCCCCGAGGTCCGCCATGTGTGACGACGACATCCATCAAGGCCGAGTCGAATCGTCGACCATGGCCGGCTCCGGCATCGGTGTGGCGCTCCTCTCGGCGCCCGGCGGAGGTGGACGGGCCGAGGCCATGGCGGCAGTGGTCGAGACCGACGTGGAGGTGACGACCCCGGACGGTGTCGCCGACGCGGTTCTCTTCCACCCCGATGGACCCGAATCGTGGCCGGGCGTGCTGCTGTGGCCCGACGCCCTGAGCCTGCGTCCGGTGTTCCGCGCCATGGGGCGACGGCTGGCGACCGAGGGCTACGTAGTGCTGGTCCCGAACCTCTACTACCGGGTCAAGCCGGCACCGGTGGTCGAGGGTTCGTTCGACTTCAACCTGCCCGAGGATCGGGCCCGGCTGACAGAGCTGATGGGCGGGGTCGACAACGAGGGAACCGACAAGGACGCCAAGGCCCACCTCGCCTTCCTCGACGCGCAGCCCGAGACCGACAAGACCAAGGGGATCGGGGTGCAGGGCTACTGCATGGGCGGCGCCCTCGCCTTCCGCACCGCGGCGGTGGCCCCCGACCGGGTGGCGGCGGTGGCAAGCTTCCACGGCGGCCGCCTCGCCACCGATCGACCCAGCAGCCCGCACCTGCTGATCGAACGGACCCGGGCGGAGTACCTGGTGGCGGTGGCCGACAACGACGACCAGGCCGACCCCGCGGCCAAGGACACGCTGGCGGCCGCCCTGGCCGCCGCCGGCCGGCCCGGCACGGTCGAGGTCTACCCCGGCGCGGCCCACGGCTGGACGGTGGCCGACGGCGGGGTCTACGACGAGGCCGCCGCCGAGAAGGCCTGGAGCCAGCTCCTCGACCTCTACGGGCGGGCCCTGGCCTGAGGCCTCCGAGGGAGCGATCCCGGGGGCCCCATCTCACTCGCTCCGGGTGATGCGGGCGCCCCCCAGAAGGCGGACGATCGTTCGTACCGCGTCGGGAAGGAGATCATCGGATGCCGACCTCGAGGGCCCGGAGCTCGCCGAAGGCCACGCCGCCTGTCAGCCCGACTTCCAGCTACTTCGACGAGCTCGGACGACGGGGGTTCGAGCCGCTGCTGCGCAAGATCTCGGGGCGGGTGCGCTTCGACCTCGCCGACGACGGCCGCACCGAGTCGTGGCTTGTGACGATCGACCACGGCCAGCTGCAGGTGACGCGCGCCGCCAGGGAGGCCGAGTGCATCATCCGTGGGGATCGCGCCGTGTTCGACGAGATCGTCAGCGGCCGCGCCAACGGCACCGCCGCCGTCCTGCGGGGCGCGCTCTCCGGTAGCGGAGACATGGAGCTCATGTTCGCCATCCAGCGGATCCTGCCCGAACCGCCACGTGGGTGGGACCCGACAGTCGGCACGAGGAGTGCGTGATGGCGGATGAGACCGTCAAGATCCTGAACGGGAACACCTTCGTCGTCAGCGACGGTCGGGGCGACATCGAGGCGTCCCTGACCGACCCGACGGGTTTGTTCTCCTTCGACACCCGCTACCTGTCGAAATGGGTGCTGACGGTGGACGGCGAGCGCCTCACCTCGCTGTCGACCGACGACCTGCAGTACTTCGAGGCCCGGTTCTTCCTGGTGCCGGGGATCAGCAGCATCTACGTGAACGCGACCATGTCCGTGATCCGCCAGCGAGCCGTCGGCAACGGCTTCCACGAGGAGCTGTCGATCCTGAACCACGCCGCCGAAGCGGTCGATCTCACCGTGCACCTCGACATCGACTCCGACTTCGCCGACCTGTTCGAGGTGAAGGACGCCCTCCAGAAGAAGGGTACCTACACCAAGCAGGTGAACGAAGGGTCGCTCGTGCTCGGCTACCAACGGGAGTCCTATCACCGGTCGACCGCCATCTCGTCGACGGAGCCCTGCGAGCTCGACGAGGACGGGATGACGTTCAGGATCACGATCGAACCCCATGGCACCTGGAAGACCGAGCTCGACGTGGCCATCGAGATGTTCGGCGAAGAGCCGGACAGCGAAGTTCAGTCGCTCGGCCTGCGGGTGCGCCGTCCGATCATGAACATGGCGAAGAACCTCACCAAATGGCTCGACGAGGCGCCGAAGCTCACCTGCGACTGGGACACGCTCACCGCCACCTACCGGCGCAGCCTGGTCGACCTCGCCGCCCTTCGCTTCTCGCCGCTGACGGCCAGCGGCCACAGCCTCCCGGCCGCCGGCCTCCCGTGGTTCATGACGATGTTCGGGCGCGACAGCATCCTCACCAGCCTCCAGGCCCTGCCGTTCACGTCGGAGCTGGCGGCGACCACGCTGCGCGAGCTGGGGATGCGGCAAGGCACCCGGGTCGACGACTTCCGGGACGAGGACCCCGGCCGGATCCTCCACGAGATGCGCTACGGCGAGATGACGGCGTTCGAGGAGCGGCCGCACTCGCCGTACTACGGCTGCGCCGACGCGACGGCGCTGTTCGTCGTGCTGCTCGACGAGTACGAGCGGTGGACCGGCGACCGACGGCTCGTCCGCGACCTCGAGGCCGAGGCCCGCGCGGCGCTGAACTGGATCGACGAGTACGCCGACCTCCAGGGCAACGGCTACGTCTCGTACCGCCGCCGCAACGAGGAGACCGGGCTCGAGAACCAGTGCTGGAAGGACTCGTGGGACTCGATCTCCTTCCGCGACGGCACATTGCCGGGCTTTCCGCGCGCGACGTGCGAGCTGCAGGGGTACGCGTACGACGCGAAGCAGCGCGCGGCGCGTCTGGCGCGCGCGATCTGGAACGACCCGGGACTCGCCGATGAGCTCGAGCACCAGGCGGCCGATCTGAAGCGCCGCTTCAACCGCGACTTCTGGATCGCCGACCGCGGCTACTTCGCGCTCGCGCTCGACCCCGAGGGGCGGCAGGTGGACGCGCTCGCGTCGAACAACGGCCACCTGCTTTGG
>DASXLH010000349.1:0-12576 GCA_036496335.1 Acidimicrobiales bacterium | reverse complement strand
CTTGGCCATCCAGGTCGGGGGTGGCTTCGGCGGGCGGGGACCGGCGGCCTCCCGCCGCCGCTGCCAGAGACCGAAGGCGACCAGGCCGACACCCAGCAGCCCGGTGATCCAGGACACGGCGGCCCGCGGCGCCGTGTCCGGTCGGGGTGGATGGCCCCCGGTGAGGATCAGCGTGCCGACCACGATCACTGTGAGGCTCACGATCCACCCGACGATGTAGGCCACGCCTTTGGCGATGCTCCTCGGCGCTCCCAACAGCAGGATGAAGCACACCACCGGGAGCGGCGAGAGCGCGACCACCAGCCCGCAGAGGAGGAGCTCCCAGTTCACAGGTGTCGACCCGTGGTACCCGCCCGGCATTGGTTCGGGCGCACGGCGGCGACCGTCACTCGGCGCCTTCCTGCACCCGGCCGCGGCGGCCGGGCATCAGGTTGGACACGAGCAGAGCGACGACGGTGACGAGGTAGATCTGGCCGATCAAGGCCTCGAGCACGGCGAACGCCCGTCCGGAGTCCGTGGCGGCGGTGAGGTCGCCGTAGCCGACCGTGGTCTGGGTCACGAAGCTGAAGTAGAGGAAGTCGGCGCTGCTCGCAGGGGTCTGGTCCTGCACGAAGAAGGCGTGCGATTGGAAGGCACCGACGGCGGTGAACACGAAGGCCCAGAGCATCCCGAGCAGGACGTAGACGCACAGCGCGGCCAGCACGGTGGAGATGTCGATGACACGCCGGCGAATCACCGATCGGACGATGACGACCGGGGCGATGGCGACGAACAGCACGTTCATCAGGGCGATGACACCCTCGACCCAGTCCGCGTCGGTTCCCAACGTGGCTACCGTGATGAGCAGCCCGAACGCCGCCAGGATCAGCACCGCCAGGCGGAGGTGACGGTTGGCCTGGGAGGCGGCGAGGGCGGCGATCAGGGTGGCGCCCTGGAGCGCGACGGTCACGAGCCGGCTCCAGGCCCCCGACGGCGACGCCATCAGGAACATGAACGTGAGGAGGAGCAGGACCAGCACCAGGCCGAACCGGTGGCTCAACCTCGAGGCCATCCGGTCCCTGCGCCCCATGGCCTGGGCACCGTCGTCCGACGGCTCGGGCGGAGTCGACTCGGAGGCGGAGGGCCTCGGCTCCATCCGCGCATCCTAGGCTCGCCGTCGGCTTTGCCTCCTCAGGCGCTTCCCCTCAGGCCCGCGTGGCCGAACCCTGCATCCGGTCGATCGGGACGGGGCGGCCGACGAAGTAGCCCTGGCCCAGATGGACACCGGCGTCGCGGAGCGCGTCGCGTTCGGCTTCGGTCTCGACGCCTTCGGCGATGACCTGGCAGCCGTGCGAGTCGGCGAAGTCGACCAGCATCGTCACGAACCGCTGGCGGGCGGTGTCGTTCTCGATCCCGGTGACGGCCCCCCGGTGCAGCTTCATGAAGGCCGGCCGGAGGCGCTCGATACGGGCCAGGCTCTCGTACCCGGCCCCTGCGTCGTCGATGGCGATCATGACTCCGGGCAGCCGGCCCAGCGGCCCGTCGACGAGGTTGGCGGTCTCGGCCGAATCGCCCACCTCGATGACCAGCGGGCAGGGGGCGTCGGCGAGGATGGCGATGAGCATGTCCTCCTGGTTGGCGAGACCGGGCGAGACGTTCACAGCCAGCCAGGTGCCCTCCGGCAGCGCCTGCGCCGACGCCAGGGCGGCGTGGGCGAGAGCGGCATCGAGCTCGACCCCGCGCCCTGCCGTGTTGGCGGCCGCCAACCCCTCCTGGGGCGACTGACCGTCGGCGAAGCGGGTCAGCGCCTCGTAGCCGACGGGATCGCCGGTGCCGATGTCGATGATCGGCTGGAAGACGGTGAAGAAGGTGTACTCCTCGAACACGCCGGAGTCAGCGTCCGAAGCGCGACCTCCCATCCGGCGGTCGATGGTCGACACCGGCGCCGTGTCGGCGTCGTCCTCGTTGTCGACCGATCGAGTGGCGATCACCCGTGTTCCCGAGGCGGGCGTGCCGTAGTGCAGGACCGAGGCCCAGTCGCCGATGGCGCCCGACGGGGTGCGGTAGGCGCTCGGGCCGCGCACGGCTCCGGTCGGGGCGGTGGCCGGCTTCGCCGGCACCGGCCGGTAGAGCCAGCCGCGCAGCTGGACCAGGAGGTCGACGACGGTGTTGCCGAGCCCGACGAAGGCCACCATGGCGTAGCAGGCCAGACCGGCGTTCAGGCCGGCGAAGAAGAGGTTCTCCCAACGGCCGAGGTGGACGTCGGTGGTGACGGTGTAGAGCGAGAACGCGATCAGGGCCATCGGGGCGATGAGGAAGGCGGCCCGAGCCGTGGTGCGTGAGGCGACCTTCGGGGTTCGCTTGAACGAGCTCTTCTCGCCCGTGATGAGCTGCAGGATGGAGGCGAACGTGCCCGAGAGGTTGACGGGCAGGAGGATCAGGTTGAAGCCGTAGATACGCAGCACGTCGAGCCGCTTGTAGCCGCAGTAGCGGAGGTCGCTCGCCATCATGAAGAAGTAGGGCAGGGCGATCAGGGGCAGGACGGGCTTCAGCAGGCCGCTGTTGAACGGGTAGGCCAGCAGGATCAGCAGGCACAGCGACGACCAGAAGATGGACGCCATGTAGTTGACCCGGAGGAACACCTCGCCGAAGCGGTTCCGCTCGCCGCGGGAGCGGCGGGCGGCGGATTGCTCCCGCAGCTTGGAGAGGATGAGCAGGCCACCGTTGGCCCAGCGCTGGCGCTGGATGCAGAGCGACCCGAAGTCGGGCGGGGTGGCGCTGTAGGCGAGCCGCTCCGGGTAGTTGAGGAGCGTCCACCCGTGGATGCCGAGGTCGATGGTCGACTCGGTGTCCTCGATGACCGTCCGGTCCTGGATGTAGCGCCGGATCTCCCAGTTGTCCTCGTAGTCGATCGCCACGATGTCGTCGAGCGCCCGCTTGCGCAGGATGGCGTTGGCCCCGACCCAGAACGTGGCGTCGTACTGGGTCATGCCCTGGTGGACGATGTGCTGGAGGTCGGTCGTGGCGCCGGCGATGCGCTCGATCCGCGTGCAGGAGCCGGGATACGAGCTGTAGGGCGTCTGGGCGACACCGACCTTGGCGTGGCCCGTCTGCTCGAGCAGGTAGAGGATCCGGGCGCAGTACTCGGGCAGGAGCACGCTGTCGGCGTCCAGCGTGAGCACGTAATCGGGGTCGGGCACTGAGAGATCGGCCTGGCGGGCGGCGCAGGGCACGAGCGCGCGACCCAGCGGCGTGGCGATCTCCTGGTAGCTCCCGCCCATGAGAGCGATGTAGCTGTTGAGGTTCATGGCCTTGTTCGGGGCATGCGACGACGAGACGTACTGCTTTCGCTCGAAGCTCGACAGCTCGGCGCGGAAGGTGGCCACGAGGCGGCGGTACAGCTCCAGGATCCGATCCGTGCTGAGCGTGGCCCCTTGGTCGGCTCCGGCGGTCAGGGCGGTGGCGATGGTCTCGAGATCGCCGGCCAGCGCTCCCAGCACGTGGTCCACGAAGAAGGTGTCGGCGTGGTCGACGATCTCCTGGCGGGCACCCAGCTCGCGCAGCCATGCGGCCGAGAACTCGTAGTGGGTGGCGAGCTCCCGCATGTCCTCGACCGAGGGCTTCCGGTCGCCCATCTGGATGACCTCGAAGTGCTCGAGGGCGCCGAGCACACGCGCCAGGGGAACGGCGAGCTCGGCCTCGATCGTGCCCGGGATGGCACGGCCCGCGTCGAGGAGGTGTCGGGCCGCCCTCGAGGTGGGGTTGACGGGGTCGTCGATCAGGAGCACCACCCGCAAGTAGGGGTGCTCCTGCAGCGCCGCCGAGAGCAGCGTCTGGCGGATCACCCGCTCGTCCTCCTGATAGGAGGGGACCAGGACGGTCACGGTCGGCACCGACTTCGTGAAGAAGTGGTCGATGGCGGCCCGCGGCGCCCGGTGATGAGCACGGCTCCGGTAGAAGAAGCCGATCCGGGTGATGAGGTAAGCCATGGCCGAGGCCGTGAGAGCGGTGACGACCAGCAGGTAGACGATGGCCTCGATGACGAGGCGGGCGCTCGAGGCCTGGCCCTCCACGAACTGCTGGATGATCGTCAGCACCAGGTACGCGAACCAGGCGCAGACGGTCAGGACGATCGCCATGCGACCGAACGTGATCCGACGGTCCGAGACCGGCGGCGGCACCGTGGGAAGCGGGTTCTGGCGCCGATCGCTGCCCCACTGTCGACGTGCGCCGTGGCCGGTTCGCTTCTTGCCCATCGAGGTTCCTGCCTCCGTAATCAGCACGGCCGCGCTCGGCCGGGACGTCGTCACCGAGGTGACCCGGTGCTCTCCGTATCGACAGGTCGGGGGCGCTTCGTGAGCGGTAATGCCGGCGACGGGCGAAGGCGGAGTCGTTCACCGGCTCAGGTTCGGCCTCTCAGGTTCGTCCGCCGATCGGCCGATGGAATGGTCACCACGGCCCTGCGCGAGTCGCAGCAGCGGAAGGCGCTCTTCACCCATGGGTTCGACCCCAGATGACCAGCACGAGACGGACGGCGACGCCCCCGTCGACGACGACCTCTTCGACGACGCTCCGGCCGAGCGGCTGTCCTGGATGCGGCTCTTCGCCCTCGTGGCCCTCGTCGCCATCGTCGGCGTCGTCGCCGGGACGGGGCTGATGCGAAAGCGGGCATCGTCGGCCGCCCAACCGCTGCAGCGATCGTGGAGCGTGCCCTACGTCGACACCACACTCACGCCGACCTATGAGTTCCAGGACCCGCAGTCGAACCCGGCTCGTGACATCGCGCTGGCGTTCGTGGTGGCCGACCCGAAGTCAGCCTGCACGCCCAGCTGGGGAGGCGCGTACTCGCTCGAAGGCGCCTCCCAGCAGCTCGAGCTCGACCGTCGGATCACCCAGCTGCGGGCCGCCGGCGGCGACATCATGGTTTCCTTCGGCGGGCAGACGAACGCCGAGCTGGCGACCGTGTGCACCGACGACGACGCCCTCGTCTCGGCCTACCGGGCCGTGGTCGAGCGCTACGACGTCCGGGTCATCGACCTTGACATCGAGGGCGCCGCCGTCGCCGACGGCCCTTCCATCGAGCGGCGGGCCAACGCCATCGCCACGCTGCAGAAGGAGCAGGCCGCCGCCGGCAAGAGCCTGGCCGTGTGGCTGACCGTCCCCGTGTCGACGACGGGACTGACGGCTGACGGCATCGCCCTCGTCCGATCGACGATCGAGGGCGGCGTCGACCTCAACGGGGTCAACGCCATGACCATGAACTTCGGGGATGCCGACCACCCCACCGCGGACATGCTGACGGCCACCAAGCAGGCGATCGAAGACACGGTGAACCAGGTAAGCGGCATCTACTCCGCCGAGGGGCTCGAGCTCGGCCCGGCCCAGAGCTGGGCACACGTGGGCGCAACCCCGATGATCGGGCAGAACGACGTGAAGGGCGAGGTGTTCACGCTCGAGGACGCCAAGGGTCTGGCCGACTTCGCCATGGCGAAGGGGCTCGGGCGGGTCTCGACCTGGTCGCTGAACCGGGACCAGCCCTGCGGGGCATCCTTCGCCGACGTCACCGTCGTGTCCGACACCTGCAGCAGCGTCGATCAGAAGCCCCTCGACTTCGCCAACGTGTTCACGGTCCTTCCCGGCCGAGCCCCGTTCCAGCCGCCGACGGGCTCGGTCACCGTCAACGAGCGGCATCAGACCGCGGACGACCAGGCCAAGAGCCCGTACCCCATCTGGCGACCCGAGGCCCAGTACCCCGAGGGCTACAAGGTCGTTCGGGGTGGGCTCGTGTACCAGGCCAAGTGGTACACGCAGGGCCAGGATCCGTCGGCCACCGTGGCCAACCCGTGGGACACCCCGTGGTCGCTGGTCGGGCCGGTCGGCCCGAACGACGTGCCGTTCACGCCAACCAAGCTGGCGCCGGGCACCTACCCGGACTGGAACCCCAAGACCCTGTACGCCAAGGGCGCCACGGTGCTCTACGACGGCCTCCCTTATCAGGCCCGCTGGCCCAACCAGAGCGCCGTCCCCTCGTCGCTGTTCCCGGTGCCGCCGGACTCCGCCTGGGACCCCCAGTTCGCGGTCCCGGGTGAGCCCACCGGGCCCTGATCCCGGCGACAACATCTCCCGGCGGTCTCGGCCGGCGACCGGGCCGGGTCAACCGCCTTCGATCGACGGCCACACGTCCGGCTGAGTCCCGTCGATGTCCGTGACGCCGTACGCCCGGGCCAGCTCGGCCGAGGTCACCGATCGCTGGTTCCAGGCGGTGCGGTCCGGGTCGGCCGCCAGGGCCGCCACGCCCCGACCCAGGTAGCGGGGCGATTCGGACAGCGCGAAGCCGGGCGGGGCGGTGGGGCCGGCGCCGTCGGGCGGTTCGACGGCATCCCGCCACGTCGCCTCGGTCACGCCGAATGTTTCGAGCATCATCTCGGAGCGCAGCCAGCCGGGTGTGACGGCCACTGCCGTCGCCCCGAAGGGCGCCAGCTCGTGGCCCTGGGAGAAGGCCAGCCGGTTCACCGCCGCCTTGGCCAGGTCGTAGAAGACCGAGATCCGGTACCGAGAAGCGTTGTGGTCGCTGGTCCCGTCCGTGACCTCGACGACCAGACCCCCCCAGCGGTCGACCAGGAGCGGCAGGAGGTGGTGCGAGGTGATCAGGTGGGTGTCGACGGCCAGGCGGAGGATGCGCAGGCCGGCGTCGAGATCGACCTCCCAGATGGGCACGTTCCAGTCGCTCGGACCGCCCTTGAGGAGCTCGCCGCCCCAGATGTCGTTCACCAGGACGTCGATGTGGCCGTGATCGGCGCGGACGCGCTCGGCCAGGGCGGCGACCTGCTCGGGGTCGAGGTGGTCAACGGCGACGGGGACGCCCGTGCCGCCGAGCTCGTCGACCAGCGCCGCGGTGTCCTCGATCGTCTCCGGTCGGTCGTAGTCGGAGGGGAGACGATGCCGGCGGCTGGAGCGCCCGGTGCAGACCACCGTGGCGCCCGCCTCGCCCAGCGCCGCCGCGATCCCGCGACCGGCGCCCCGCGTGGCCCCGGCCACCACCGCCACCTTGCCCTGCAGTGCGTCGCGGTCCGGCGCCCAGTCCATCGCGGCCCAGTCTGGCAAGCCCTCGTGGGTCGGATCACGACGCAGGACGCGCCCACCAGTAGGGTCCCCACGACGTTGTCGTCCTTGAGACACAGGGATGCCCCCGCATGATCGGTTGGCTGGTCCTTGTCCTCGGACTTTCGCTCAGAAGCGCTCTTGAACTTGTCGCGTTTCCTCGTCACCCAGGTGACCCTCGGCGACACCTTGCGTCACGTCGCCGAGATCGCCATCTCGGCCATCCCCGGCGCCGACATCGCCGGCATCTCGATGCTCGGCCAGGACGGGAAGCCGACCACCGGGGTGTACACCGACGAGGCCTCCCCCCTCATCGACGCCGGCCAGTACCTCCGGGGCCAGGGCCCTTGCCTCGACGCCTGGAGCCAGCAGCGGCCGATCCTCGTGGCCGACGTGAGACTGGCCGGGGACGCCTACCCCGACTTCGCCGAGCACGCCGTCGCCTACGGCATCCACAGCACGCTCTCGCTCCCGCTCGCCGCCGGCTCCGAGGGCCTCGGCGCGCTGAACCTCTACAGCCGCCGGAGCCAAGGGTTCTCGGAGGCCGATCTCGGGATCGGCATGGAGATCGCGGCCACGGCGTCCATCGTCCTCGCCAACGCCACGGCCTACTGGGCGGCGTTCGAGCTGAGCGAGCAGCTGAGTGAGGCCATGCGGAGCCGGGCGCTGATCGAACAGGCGAAGGGCGTCATCATGGCCTCGGTGGGCTGCAGCGCGGATGTCGCCTTCGACATGCTCCGCCAGCAGTCGCAGAGCGAGAACCGCAAGCTCCGCGAGATCGCCGAGGAGCTCGTCCGCCGCCAGGACCGCATGGCGGCGGACTGACGGAGGTCCGGTCCCCGAGGGCGGGAGGTCAGCGATCGTCCGGGGCCTCCAGCTGCAGCCGGAGGCCGGTCAGGGCGCTCCTGGGCGTGGATCGGAGCACGATGCCCTCGCCGAGGCCCTCGACCTGCACGTCCTCGGAGACCTGGACGTCGAGGCGCTGGCTCCCGAGCGGGATGCCCTCGACCCGGAGCCGGGACAACCAGGACGGCAGGGCGGGTGCGAGGTGGATCTGACCGTGCGGCTCCCACGGGTCGAGACGGAGCAGCGACCGGAGGAACAGCAGGGGGGTCGACGCCGCCCAGGCCTGCGGCTGGCACGACGTGGGGTAGGGAGCCGGCACGCCGAGCTCGTCCCGACCGATCCCGCTGAACAGCTCCGGGAGCCGACCGTCCTGCGACTCGGCCACGTCGAGGATCCCCCGCATCACGCGATGGGCGTGCTCGACGAAGCCGTAGCGGACGAGACCGGCGGCGATGATCGCGTTGTCGTGCGGCCACACGGAGCCGCAGTGGTAGCTGAGGGGGTTGTAGCCGGGCTCGTTGCTGGCCAGGGTCCGAACTCCCCAGCCACTGAACATCTCCGGGCTCAGCAGGACGTCTGCCACGCGCGCCGCCTTGTCCTCGTCGACGATGCCGGTCCAGAGGCAGTGACCCTGGTTCGAGGCCAGCGAGTCGATGGGTCGCTTTTCGGCGTCGAGGCCGATGGCGAACCATCCCTTGTCCTCCAACCAGAAGTCCCGGTTGAACGCCTCCCGCAAGACCGCGGCCCGCTCCCGCCAGTGCCCGTAGAGCTCGACGTCGCCCGCCTCGAAGGCGAAGTGGGCCCGGGCCAGGTAGGCCGCGTACGTGTAGCCTTGGACCTCGCTCAGCGCGATGGGAGCCTCGGCGACGGTGCCGTCGCCGTAGCGGATGCCGTCCCAGGAGTCCTTCCATCCCTGGTTGGCCAGCCCGTTCGGCGTGCTCCGCAGGTATTCGACGTAGCCATCGCCGTCCCGATCGCCGTAGTCGGTGATCCAGTCCAGCGCCCGGTCGGCGTGCGGGAGGAGGCGCTCGACGAGCTCACCGGCCAGACCCCAGCGCCGCAGCTCGCCGAGCAGCATCACGAAGAGCGGGGTTGAGTCGACCGAGCCGTAGTAGACGTTGCCGCCGCCCAACGCCAGGGAGGTCGCGGATCCGAAGCGCATCTCGTGGAAGATGCGTCCGGGTTCCTCCTCCGTCACCGGGTCGACCACCTCCCCCTGGAACTCGGCGAGGGTCTCGAGCACCCCGAGCGCGAGGTCCGGATCGACGATCAAGGCCATCCAGGCGGTCAGGATCGAGTCGCGGCCGAAGGGCGACATGAACCACGGCGCGCCCGCCGCCACGACGGTGCGGCGAGGGTCGTCCGGATCGAAGATCCGCAGGCTGCCGAGGTCGGCGGCCGACCGTTGAACCGCCTGGGACAACGCCGGATCGTCGGCCTCGACCCGGGGCACCTTGGCCTGCCAGCTCCGATAGCGGGCCGACGGCTCCCCCACCAGCTTCACCTCGTCGACGACGGCCGAGACGGTGACGGTGGTGGACCACTCCTCGCCAGCTCCCAGCAGCAGCGTCCACCCGACCAGCTCGCCGACGCGCACGTCGCCCTCGAAGTCCAGCACCGTCTCCCGGACGTGCTCGTCGCCGCGATGGCCGAGACGGAGCTGGCTCTCGGTGGGGTGGCGCCCGTACCAGCCCTCCCGGCTGACCCGGCCCTCCTTCACCTGGAACACATCGGCGAAGTCAGCATCGATCTCCAGCGTCACCGCCACGGGTCGCGGCCGCGTGCTGTGGTTGCGAACGACGATCCGCTCCGTCAGGCCCCGGCTGATCGACCGGTGCCGGAGCACGGCGAGGGTGGCGTCGGCCCGGCCGTAGAACGTGGCCGATGTCGGATCCCGCAGCGAGACGCCGAGCGGCTCGACCGTCCGGCCGTCGACCCGAAGCTCGAACGACGACAGGAACCGGGAGTCGAGCAGGAACATCCCCTGGGGGTCGCCGCCCCGGATGTCGCCGTTGCGGGCCGACACCACGAAGTCCGATGCCTCGATCAGCGTGACGACCGGCGCCTCGCTGACCGTGCGGGCGACCTCGCCCACGAACGTCCAAGCTCCTCGCTCCACGTGCTGTGTCCCTTTCCGTCATCCGCCCGAGAGGGGGCCGGTCGGTCCTCGACGCCGCCCGTCGTCGTCTCGCCCTCGGACGAGTCGAGGCATCCAGCGTGGCCGACGGCGACCGCCTCGGGGCGCGACCCTCGCCCTGACCCCGATCCCGCTGGTCTCAGGCGACCAGATCACCCCGCTTGGCCAGGATCGACCGGTAGAGGGCGAGGTGCTCGTCAACGAAGCGCTCCGAGGAGAACCGCTCGACGGCGGAGGCGCGGCAGGCGGCGCGGTCGATCCGGTCCAGCTGCGACACCCGCATGGCCATGTCGTCGACGTCCCGACAGATGAAACCGGTCCGACCGTGCTCGACGATCTCGGGCACCGAGCCCTCCCGGAAGGCCAGCACCGGCGTGCCCGTCGCCAGCGCCTCGATCATCGCCAGCCCGAAGGGCTCCGACCAACTGATGGGGTTGACGAGGGCTTCCGCCGAGGCCAGGAGCTCGAGCTTGCGTGCCCCCCCGACCTCCCCGAGGAACTCGATGCCGTCGCCGAGGTTCGGCTCGACCTGCTCCTCGAAGTAGCGGCGCTCCCAGGGGTCCCACATCTTGGCGGCGATGAGGAGGCGACGGCCGGTGGCCCGGGCCACGGCGATGGCGCGATGGGCTCCCTTGTCCGGGCTCATTCGACCGAGGAAGAGCAGGTAGCCGCCCTTCCCGTCGCCGAAGGGGAGCTCGGCCACGTCGAGGCCGTGGTGGATGACGGCCGCGAATCGGACGCTGGGAGCGGTGCGGCGTTGCGCGTCGGAGATCGCCACCACCGCCACGTCGTCGGACACGGACGCGAAGTGAGCTTCGGTCGTGGGGCTGAACGGCCCGTGGTTGGTCGTCACCAGGGGTAGCTCGGGCCGCATGGCGAGCCCGGTCGGCGGACCCAGCACGGTGTGGTCATGGACGAGGTCGACATCGGCGAAGGCCTCGTAGGCGGCCCGGACCTGCTCCCTCTCGATCGCCTCGTCCAGCTTGGTCCCTGCCGCCACGCGGTGGACCCAGCGGGTCGGCACCGGACAGGTCGAGTCGCCGGTGGCGAAGAGCTCGACGTCGTGTCCGGCCGCCACCAGGCCCCGGGCCAGCCGGTCGACGACCAGCTCGGTGCCCCCGTACTCGGTCGGAGGCACCGCCACCCAGGGCGGAGCCAGCAGACCGATCCTCAGCGGCCGCCCTAGATCCGATGCCTCTCGGTCCACCGGCTCCCTTCCCGTCCTCGACCTGCCGGCCGACTCCCGCCGGGCGCGCCGCAGGCACCGCCGCTCGTGATCTCCGTCACGTGACGCCCCCTACCCTGCTCGCCCACCCGCGATGCACGACCCAGAGCTTCGCGCTTCCTCGCCACCGCCGTCCCTCGCGACCGGCGAGAGCGACGGGACCCGGTCCGGAACCGCCCCGTCCGGGTTTCAGCCGGCAGTGGCGTTCAGGAGCTCGACGTCGCCCGGATCGAGGGCGATGTCGGCGGCAGCCACGTTCTGCTCCAGGTGGGCGATCGACGAGGTGCCCGGAATGGGCAGCATCGTGCTCGACCGGGCCAGCAGCCAGGCGAGCGCCGCCTGCTGGGTGCTGACACCGTGCTTCTCGGCCACCCCCGCCACCGCGGTGTCGTCGCCGACCTGGACCGGTCCCCACGGGAGGAAGGCGATCCCGTGCTCCTCGCACATGTCGATCACGCCCTCGGAGGCGCGGTCGTCGTGGTTGTAGCGGTTCTGCACGGACGCGATCGGCGTCAGCGCGGAGGCGGCCGCGATCTGGCGGCGTCCGAGGTTCGAGAGGCCGATGTGGCGGATCTTCCCCTCATCGCGGAGCTCGATCAGCGCACCGATCGACTCCTCGAAGGGAACGTCCGGATCCGGGGCATGGAGCTGGTACAGGTCGATGGTGTCGAGCCGGAGGCGGCGCAGGCTGGCCTCACAGGCCTGCTTGAGACTGTCCGGGCGGCCGTCCGTGTTGGGTCGGCCGTCGGGGTTGGGCCGCCGGGCGGCTCCCCCGACCAGGCCTCCCTTGGTGGCGATCAGCAGGTCGTCGGCATAGGGGTGCAGCGCCTCGGCGATGACCTCCTCCGAGTAGCCGTCGCCGTAGATGTTGGCGGTGTCGATGAACCGGGCGCCGAGCTCGACGGCCCGGCGGATCAACGCCCGTGACGCCTCACGATCGGGCTTGCCGTCGGACCCGAGGGCCCCCATGACCCGCATCGCCCCGAAGCCGAGACGGGGAACTTCCTTGCCGGCGACCTCGATGGTGGACATGCCGGCACGGTAGCCAAGCGGCTCGAGCGAGGTCGTGGGCCGGTTGGCGGCTTCCTGCACTTCGGGTCCGGACCAGGCCTGTTGGCCGCCGGGACCACGCGGAGGCGACTGGACATGACCGAGCGACCGGCGACCAGCGAACGGTGGTGATGCCGAGCGAAGGTCTCGAGGAGCACGAGATCACCAGCCGGAACCAGGCCACCTAGCTGTAGATCCCATCCACGTTCGTCAGTAGGGCCTCCTTGAGGCTTGGGGT
>DASXLH010000348.1:0-3563 GCA_036496335.1 Acidimicrobiales bacterium | reverse complement strand
GAGGTAGGCGGCCGCGATCGCGACCGCCGGGCCTCCGTACCGGCGTTGCCAGACCACGGCGCCGGCGCAAACGATGGGGAAGGCGGTCCATCGGGCGACGTCGAGGATGAGGCGGAGCGGACTCCCCTCCCAGAGCGGCGGCCATCCGACCGGCGCCATCGACTCGCCGAACACGGGGCTGATGTAGTGGAGGACGGCGGTGGGGGCGACGATTGCGACCCGGTGCACCAGGCCGCCGGCGAGGTTCCCGCTGATCTCACTCGAGTAGCGCGATCCGAGCAGGGGAGTCCCGGTCACGAACCGGGCGACGACGAGGGGCGCCAGCAGCGCAGCGGTCCCTGCCGCGACGGCGGTTGCTCTCCGCCAGCAGCGACGCCAACCGAGCCAGAGCACCAGCCCCGCCACCGCCCCGATGCCGGCCTCCTTGAACCACGGCAAGGAGGCGGCGAGCACGATCGTCGCGATGCCCGCCACGCCGAACGTGCCGGTGCGTTCCATCCATCGCTGGGTCGTGCACAACAGCAAGAGCAGGGCTGTGACGAACGCCGTCTCCGCCATGACCATCGTCCCGTACGTCGCATAGACGGGGTTGAGAGCCAGGAGAACGAGGACGCTCGACGCGATCGGGATGGAGAGGCCCTGGCGCCGGTTGTACACCCACAGCAGGGGGAAGGCGGCGGCCAGCAGCAGCAACGAGAGCAGGCGATAGGCGCCGATGCCGCCTCCGGCGAGGTGCACGACGGCCAGGAGCGCCGGGTAGCCCGCCGGGTAGGTCGCGCCCAGCGGGTAGCCAGCGGTCAGGAGCGAGGTGAGGCCGTGGCCCCGGGCGAGCGCCAGGGCCATCTCGACGTAGCTGGCGTCGTCGTCGAAGGATCCGAGGTGGTACCTGGGCGCGATGACGATCGCGTGGCCCAATGCCAAGCCGGCGGTGGCCGCGACGATCACGACCGCCAGCCATCTGCCGGCGTTGGCCCTCTTGAACCTTCGGCTCCTACCCGTCACCACCGAGCACCAGGGTCCGTACGAACGCCTCCCGTTGGCTTGGGAGGATCTCCTGGGCGAACAGGCGCGTACGGCCTGTCAGGCGGGGCCCTCCGGTGATCGCATCTCGTTGGTCGGAATCACTGGTCGAGGCTCATGTTGACCCGCTCCCCTGAGAACGAACTGAGAGGGAACCGCGACGCCCTCAGCCTGAGGCGGTTCGCTCGGGATAGCCGGCGGCGAGGAGAGCCTCGACCTCCGGGCGGTCGGACTCGAGGAGGAACCCGGCGCGAACTGACTCCTCCAACGCCCCCCGCACCTTCGTCATGTAGTCGGGCTTGCCGCCCGGATACAACGAGGCCAGGGTCGTGTCGTCGAACGGGGCCGTCCGGCCGAAGAGGCTGGCCCATCCACCTCCTACGCCGCCCAGTCCGGAGAGGACCGCGGTCGGCGCGTCGACCCAAGGGGTGCGGATGCCGCCGATGGCGTTGCCCTGCGAGTCGAGCTGGTAACCACCCTCCAACTGCAGCGCCAGGCGGGGCGCCTCGGGCGGCGGTGTCCCGTCCCGGAGCCAGCGGTCGAGATGGTGGAGCGCGGCCTGGGCGACGTAGTGCTGGTGCGGCCCGGCGTTGATCGGCTCGTCGCTCACCGCGCCGAGCACCTCGCGGCTCGGGGTCAGCAACTCGGCGAAGCGCTCCGGTGTCAACGACCCGTCGTCGAAGGGTGCGGCGAGGACGAGGTAGGCATCGCCGTGGGCGGTGCCGGCGATCTCCCACAGCCGGACCCGCTCGTCGTCGGCCTGCCTCGCCTCGTTGTCACCCATGTTGTTCGTATCGGTCTCGCTCTGGATCGTCATAACCGGAACCCGCACGTCCGTCCGGATTCGCTCGGGCGTCTGCTGGCGGGCAGCCGCCCGCAACTTGTCGAGGTCGAAAGGCTCGCCGTCGGGAGGGCGGCGCATCTGCGAGCCCTTCAGCGACGCACCGGCTGCGCCCCGTCCATGGATGACGAAGCCGTCGAAGACCTCCACCGCCGGATCGATCCCGTTCACGTAGGTGACGAGGAAGCCCGCCGACTGTGACTCGCCGACGGCCACCAGCCGTTCAGCCGACAGCGGCCCGAGCACGCTGGCCACCGCTCTACCGGCCTGGCTGAAGAGGTCGTAGGAGTAGGCATCGCCGGGGTGCGAGAGCGTGCCGTAGCGCACCGGGTCGACCTGCTTGAGGTTCGGCCCTTCGACGAACCCGCCCCCCTCGATGCCGACCTCCTGCGCCGACACACCCACCCAGGCCATCCCGTCGCGGATGATCTGACGGTGCAGGAAGGACCACTCCGGGCTGCCGTCACCGCCCCCGCTGACGTTGAGCCATTCCACCAGCACCGTGCCGTTGAAGGCTCCTGGCGCCGACGGCCGGCGCACGACCATGCGGGTCGTGAACGGTGCCTGCTCGTGAGGGGCGGCGTCCCACTGGCCGTCGCTGCGTCGTTCACCGACGACGGCGTAGGAGGTCGCCGTCCCCGACAGCAGGTACTCCTCTTCCACGTAGCCGAGATCGGCCAAGGCGAAGTTGCCGGGCGCCATTGGCACCGCGCCGGTCAACGGGCCCGTGATGGTCGCCATCGTGCTCTCGGACATGGTCCCCTTCCGATTGGCAGCTCGTGCCGAACCTAGGTCGCCGGAAGGCCGGCCGTCGGTGTGGCTGACCGGGAGGTCGTCACCTGGCCCTCTCGGGTAGGACTGGTGCCCGTTCTCGAACCGGAGGCGATCGATGGATCTCGACCTGTTGGATCTCTACGAGCGGGCCAGCTCCTGGACGGTGAGCAGGGTAGAAGGCGCGGCCGACCAGCTCGAGGCCCCGACGGGCTGCGACGGCTGGGACGTCCGGACCCTGCTGAACCACATGCTCGAGACGGGCACCTTCTTCCTGAGCTCCGCCACCGGCGGGAGCGCGTCGCCGCCCTCGCAGGCCCCACCCAACGTCCTCAGCGACGATCCGGCCGCCGACTTCGAGCGCAGTCGGTCCGAGACCGTCGCCGCTTTCGGCCAGCCCGGTGTCATCGAACGAACCGGGCCATCGCTCGGTATCGCCTTCAGCGACCAGCTGCTCCACGGTTGGGACCTGGCTCGTGCGACCGGCCAGGATGCGACCATGCCGGCCGGCCTACCGGAAGCGGCCTACGAGGTCATCCACGGCCGCTTCACGCCGGAGCAGCGCAAGGGCATCTTCAAGCCCGAGATCGACGTCGGACCCGACGCTTCCGCCCAGGACCGGCTCCTCGCCTACACCGGGCGCGATCCATCGAGCTGAACGGGTGGGGGTCGACCTCTGCCGCCGCGGCTGTGCCCAGGTCAGGCGGCGGTGGGTGGGTCGTCGCGGCGGTCCAGGGCCCAGGCGGTGGCGGAGCGGGCGACCACCGGGTCGAAGCGCCAGCGCAGCAGCTGGTGCTCGGTGGCTTCGGCGTCCTCGCCCAGCTCGAACAGGGAGAGGGCCAGTTGGCGGGCCCGCTCGGCGTCGGCCCGGTCGTGGGTGTCCCGGCGGTTGCTGGCTTCCCAAGCGGCGTGCTCGGCCTGGACCGACTCC
>DASXLH010000347.1:0-12693 GCA_036496335.1 Acidimicrobiales bacterium | reverse complement strand
CCTCGTCCAGGCCCGCAAGACCGCCGAGCAGGCAGCCCAGGACGCCCGCCAGCGCCAGGCCGATGCCAAGACCAAGCTGGCCGACCTCGCCGCCGCCCAATCCCGCCAAGCCGACTTCGCCTCCAAGCTCGACGATCGCATCGAGACCGGCCTCTCCGAGGCGGCCGGCCTGGCGCAGCTCGACGCCTCGTTGAGCGCCAAGCTGGCCCAGGAGCAGGCCGCCCTGGTGCGCCTGCAGAGCCGCTCGTCGAGCCGAGCCTCCTCGGCCACCGCGGCCCCTCGGACGTCGGCCACCGTGCCGCTCCGCACGGTCGGGGGCATCACCGTCAACGCTTCGATCGCCGACCAGGTCGCCGCCCTGCTGGCGGCCGCCGCCGCCGACGGGATCACGCTCGGCGGCTCGGGCTACCGGGACCCGGCCGGCCAGACCGCCCTGCGGGAGCAGAACTGTCCGGATCCAGCCAACTCCTCGCCGTCGGCATGCCAGCCGCCCACCGCCCGCCCGGGCTTCTCGATGCACGAGCAGGGTCTGGCCATCGACTTCACCTACGCCGGTGCGGTGATCAGCTCCCGGTCGAGCCCCGGCTTCCTCTGGCTGGCGGCCAACGCCGCCCGCTTCGGCCTGCACAACCTCCCGTCCGAGCCCTGGCACTGGTCCACCACCGGCGACTGATCCACGACCGTTCTGGGCGTGGATCCGACACCTCCCGACGTCGAAGACCACTCCCAGAACGCCCCTCGGGCCGGAGACGCCGGGGACGATCCAGCCTCAGCTGGAGGGGCGGTCCTGCCAGGCGCTGCCGTCGGGCAGGCCGAGCTTGCGGAAGTCCCAGCTGACCAGCTTCGACGGCGTGAGCCGGAGCCAGGCGTGGCGGCCGTCCGGCACGTAGGTCGAGGTCCCGTTGTACTTCTCGGCGAAGAGCTGCTCGGGCTCGGCCAGCTCGGGGTCGCCGACGCCCGGCAACCGCGGGGCGTCGCCCACCTTCTCGACCGTGCCGACCAGCTCCACGCCCCGCAGCTCGCCGTAGGCGGTCCCGGCGTCGACGACCACGCTCACGGCCGGGTTCCGGCTCAGGTCGGTCCAACGCTGGCTCTTCACGACCGAGTTGAGCCAGAGGGCGTTGCCGTCCCACACGAA
Source organism: Acidimicrobiales bacterium (assembly GCA_036496335.1). GTDB lineage: Bacteria > Actinomycetota > Acidimicrobiia > Acidimicrobiales > CADCSY01 > JAEKLB01. The sequence continues at coordinate 11,555 of DASXLH010000347.1, read as the reverse complement.
CCAGAGCGGCACGACGTGGGGCGTGCCGTCACCCCGCACGGTGGCCACCCGGCAGGTGCGCTCGGCGGCCAGGAACCCGTCGAGCTCCTCTGTCGACATCGCGATCTTGCGGCCCCGCCGCTGCTCCTTCGGCATGCCCCACCCCTCTCTCCCGATCGCAGGGACCGTAGCAACGGGTGCCGGGAAGGTGCCCCGGCCGCGCCGCCCGGCCCGACCGCCCGTAACCTGCCGTGCCGGGGCGCCTCCGGGCGTCCATCGCCGGCAGGGCCGAACGTCGACCCAGCCGGCCCGGCCACCGAAAGGCGGGACGTGAAGGGGACCGAGACCGAGCTCGTCGACAGCGGCACCGACGTCCACCGAGACGTGGCCGCCCGGCTGAGCTCGGTCGAGCAGCGCTACACCTCCGGTCGGCGGGCCATCGTCGACACGCTGGCCGCCGCCGGCCGACCCTTGACCGTGCCCGAGATCATCGGCGAGCGGGACGAGGCGACGGCTCGACGGGGCGCGCTCCCCCAGAGCTCCGCCTACCGGAACCTGACCGTCCTGGTGGAGGCGGGGGTGCTGCACCGCGTGAGCGGCACCGACGACCACGGCCGCTACGAGCTGGCCGAGGAGCTGGCCGGTCATCACCACCACCTCTTGTGCGTTTCCTGCGGCCGGGTCGACGATGTGAGCGCCGTGCCGAAGCTGGAGCGGGCCCTCGACGACGCCGCCCGGCTGGCGGCTGAAGCCACCGGGTTCGAGGTGACCGGGCACCGCATCGACCTGGTGGGCCGCTGCGCCTCCTGCCGGGACCGAGACCCGTCCCCGGCCTGAGCTCAGGGCCCGCCGAAGAGGCTCAGCCACTGCTCCCGGTCGCCGGTGCGGTAGACGACGTTCATCTCCTTGATGGCCGCCATCGTCCCGGACGACGGCAGCGAGTACCGGTGGCCGGGATAGAGGACGGTCTCGTCCGGCAAAGACGCCAGCCGCTGGAGGCTGTCGAACATCGCCGACGGATCGGAGCCCGGGAAGTCCGTGCGGCCGCATCCCTCGATGAAGAGGGTGTCGCCGGCAACCAGCATGCCGTCGACCAGGAAGCACTGGCTGCCGGGGGTGTGACCCGGGGTGTGCAGCAGCTCGATCCGCACGTCGCCCACGTCGACCACGTCGCCGCTGTCGTGCACGGCCAGGTCGCTGGCCGATGCGCCCGTCACCTTCTGGACGAACTCGGCCTCGTCCCGGTGCACGTGGATCGGCCCGCCGCCCTGGCCCAGCAGCTCGGCCACGCCCTCCAGGGACCAACCTCCCATGGACCCACCCACGTGGTCGGGATGGTGATGCGTCACCAGCGCGCCCACGATCCGCAGCCCGTCCGCGGCCGCCAGCTCGACCAGCTCGCCCACCCGGTAGGCGGGGTCGACCACCACCGCCTGACCGGAGGCCCGGTCGCCGATCAGGTAGGCGAAGTTCACCATCTGGGTCGCCATGGGATCGCCCACCGCGAAGTCCCGGCCGGAGAGGAGCTGGCGGAAGTAGAGCTGCCCGGTCACCGGCTCGACGATACGAGCCGGGGCGGGCGGGCACCGGCCCCACCTGCCTACGATCCGCGGACACCATCACACGGAGGAGCGAACACCGTGCCCAAGGCCATCCTCGTCGTCCACACCGAGCCCGCCACCCCGGAGGACGACGCCGCGTACAACAAGTGGTACGACGGCATCCACGTGCCCGACATCGTGGCCCTCCCCGGCTTCGTCGCCGCCAGCCGCTACAAGGTGTCCTCGACCCAGATGGGCGGCGCCACCCCGGACGTCCCCGGTTACGTCGCCATCTACGAGATCGACGCCGACGACCTCGACGCCACGCTCAAGGGCATCGGGGCCGGCGCCGCCAGCGGCGCGGTGCGGATGGGCGACGCCCCGATGGGGGCCAAGTCCAGCATGGTCCTCTACGAGGAGGTCCTCCCCCGCACCGACGCCTGACGCCGGACCCGGCGAGGCTCGGAGGCCGTCGTGCGGGACCCGTCCCGGACGAACCGGCTCACCACCTCGACATGGGGCGTGTGCGGGAAGAGGTCGACCACCGTGCTGCCCTCGTGGCGGAAGCCGGCCGAAGCCAGCAGGCGGGCGTCGCGGCCGAGCGAAGCGGGATCGCAGCTCACCAGGGCCAGGTGCGACGTACCGGTGCGCTCGACGGCCCGCACCGCCGCCCGCCCCAGCCCGGTGCGGGACGGGTCCGCCACCACCGCCTTGGCCGGCGACGGCCGCCACCGGTCGACGTCCACCAGCAGCACCCGGGCACCGGGCAGGTTGGCCCGGGCGTCGGCCACCGACGAGGCCGAGCGCTCCACCACCGTGACCCGGCGCGATCCCGCCACCGTGGCGGCGAACAGCCCGACCCCTCCGTAGAGATCGACGAAGGGACCCTCGGGCGCGCCCCGGAGGGCATGGCGGACGGCGCCGACCAGCTGCTCGGCGCCGTCGGGCCGGGCCTGGAAGAACGAGCGGGCCGACACCCGGAAGCGGTGCCCGGCCACCTCCTCGTGGATCCAGGCCCGCCGGCCGGCCCGCACCTCGTCGAGCCCGACCACCTGGACGTCGGCCGGTGTTTCGACACCGGTGGTGTCCGGGCTGACCAGAGCCAGCCGTTCGCCGGTCGCGGCGCTGCAGCGCAAGGTGACCTCGACGGCGGCGCCGAAGTCGGACTCGGCCAGCAGCTCCTGAAGCCGAGGATGGGCCACCAGGCAGCTGTCGACCTCGACCACGTCGTGACCGTGATGACGATGGAAGCCCGCCCCCGCCGGCGTGACCGCCAGGCGGAGGGTGGTCCGGTAGCCCGAGGACGCCAGGGGTGCAGCCGCGGTCACGACCGGGTCGTCGAGGCCACCCTGGCGGCGGAGCGCCTCGGACACGATGTCGAGCTTCAGCCGGACCTGGGCCGTGGGTTCGACGTGCTGCCAGCCGCAACCGCCGCAACCTCGGGCGACGTGCGGGCACGGAGGCGCCATCCGGTCGGGGGAGGGGTCCAGCACGGCGACGGCGACCGCCCGGGCGAAGTCGGTCCGCTCGTCGACGACCTCGGCCTCGACCGTCTCTCCCGGCAGGGCGCCCCGGACGAACACCACCCGCCCCCGGCCGTCGCGGGAGACGGCGTCACCGCCGGCGGCCATGGCCGTGGCGGTCAGCTCGAGGACGGGTGTGGGGCCGGGCACCGGCGCGAGCGTAGGGACCGCCACCGGTCGGCCGTGCCCTCGTAGCCTGACGGGGTGCCGCACCCGTCCAGCGCGCCCGACGACACGATCCGCTCCCCCCGTCGGGCGATCGAGATCGCCCCCTCCGTCCTCCCGGCCGACTTCGCCCGGTTGGGCGAGGAGGTCGAGGCCCTCGAGAAGGCCGGGGTCGATCGCATCCAGTGGGACGTGATGGACGGACGGTTCGTCCCGAACCTCACCTTCGGGCCGGATGTGATCGCCGCCGCCCGGCCCCATGCCTCCGTGCCGTTCGAGGCCCATCTCATGGTGGAGGAGCCCGACCTGCTCGCCCACCGCTACGTGGAGGCCGGCTGCAGCCTCGTGATCGTCCACGCCGAGGCCACCCGCCACCTGCACCGCAGCCTCGGCGTGGTGCGCGACGCGGGGGCCAAGGCGGGGGTGGCCCTCAACCCGGCCACGCCGGTCGAGGCCGTCCGCCACGTGCTCGACCTCGTCGATCTGGTGCTGGTGATGACCGTCAACCCCGGCTTCGGCGGCCAGGCCTACCTGTCGAGCATGGAGCCGAAGATCCGGGAGGCGGCCGCCCTCATCGGCGACCGGCCGATCGGGCTGGAGGTCGACGGCGGCATCAGCCCCGAGACCGTCGCCTCCGCCGCCGGGGCCGGGGCCAACGTGCTGGTGGCCGGCTCGGCCTTGTTCCGGGATCCGGAAGGGCTCGAGCACGCCGTGAGCGAGCTGCGGGCCCTGGCCACCGCCGCTCAGGCCTGAGGCGAGTCGCCCAGACCTGACGCCCGACCTCCTGGCCGGAGGCAGGACACCCTGTGCGGCGCGTTCAGACGGGGGCGAGCGTGACGATCTCGGCCCGGGCCACGGTGTGGCAAAGGGCGTTGACCAGGGTCAGCTGGCGGAGGGTCCGGACGTCGGCCCGGAGCAGGGCCGGGCTGCCCACCACCACCGCCATGGCCCGGGCCCGGGAGAGCGCCACGTTGAGCCGGTTGAGGCTGAGCAGGAACTCGAGGCCACGGGGCACGTCGTCGGCCGACGAGGCGGCCAGCGAGTAGATCGCGACCGGCGCCTCCTGGCCCTGGAAGCGGTCGACGGTGCCGATCCGGGCGCCGTCCGGGAGCACGTCGGCCAGAGCCGCCACCTGGGCGTTGTAGGGGGCGATGACGAGGATGTCGTCGAGCGTGAGCCAACCCTGCTGGCCGCGGGCGTCCGTCCAGGTGCGCCCCAGCAGGGCACGCACCAGTGCGGCCACCGCCTCGGCCTCCTCGTCGCTGCGGGTGCGGTTGCCGGCGTGGTCGACCGGCACCCAGCGCAGGCCGGCCCCCGTGACCAGGGGGCCCTCGCCGATGTCCTGGAGCTTGCACGACGGCTCCGGCACCAGTCGGTCGTCGTAGACGAGCTCGGACACCACCCGGCAGATGTCGGGGTGCATGCGGTGGCTGTGCTCGAGCAGGAGGCCCCGCTCCACCGGGATGGTGGCCTCGTCGCCGAGCACGTGGTCGAGCGCCGAGAGCCCGGCCCCGGGCGGATGGCTTCCCTTCGAGACCTGGGCCAGCTGGCGGGGGTCGCCCAGCAGCACGAGGTCACGGGCGCAGCCACTGACGGCCGCCACGTTGGCCAGGGACAGCTGGCCGGCCTCGTCGACCACCAGGAGATCGAAGGCCCCCTCCAGCAGCGGACGGGCGAACAGCCAGGCCGTGCCTCCCACCACGTCGACCGTCCGCTCCCCCAGCGCCTCCTCGACGGCGGCATTGTCGTCGGTGACGGCCACGGCGACGTGCCCGCAGGCGTCGTCCTCGGCCGCCTTCTGCAGGATCCGGACCGGCCGGTCCCGCCGGGCGGCCTCGTCGGCCACCGCCCGCAGCAGGTTGCCGATGGCCTTGTGGCTCTGGGCGGTGACGGCGACCCGACGCCCGCGGTCGACGGCATCGAGGACCACCTGCGCCCCGGTGAACGTCTTGCCGGACCCGGGTGGGCCCTGCACCGGGAGGCAGGCTCCGTCGAGGCGGGGGACCAACCGCAACAGGGCGTCGGCGCCGAGCTCACCGGGGAGGCTCAAGGGCGCCCCGGCGGGGAGATCCACGACCCTCGGCGGCCGGTGGCGGAGCAGGTCGAGGATCGCCCGGCGCTCGGGTGGGTCGCCCTGGGAGTGGTCGAGCACGGCGGTGGCCAGCCGGGCGACAGCATCGGACGGGATGGTGTTGCCGATGGGGCGGGCCGGGACGAGCGAGCGGGGGTGGGACGCGTCGCTGCGGCTTCCCCGCTTGAGGTCGATCGAGCCGTGGGCGACGTCGACCCCGACGACCTGCCCGGCTCCCTTCTCCGTGCGGGGATCGACGGGTTGGTCGCCGATCCCGAACTTGTGCTCCTGGCCGGGCTCGTAGCGGTAGCGGTGCACCAGCGAACGGCCGACCTCCTCGACGACGCCCTCGTAGGTGAGCTCGCCCAGGCAGTCGGCGTCGTTGACCAGGTCCTCGTCCGAGCGACGGAGGCGGTCGAACCAGGCCCACCACTCAGGGCGCGATTCCCGGCGGTGCCAGCCGACCAGGTCGCCGAGGAGGGGCAGGCGGTCGGCCAGCGCCGCCGCCAGCGCTTCGGTCCGCGCGTCGGCGGCGGCCACGGCTTCGGACGGAGCGGGATCGGGCGTGTCCTCCCGGGGCGGGGGCTCGGGCAGCTCGCGGCGTCGGGCCTCCAGCCAGTCGCGGAGATCCCGGGTGGAGAGGCAGTCGACCTCGTTGTAGGCCCGGATCTCCTCGAGCAGGGCGGTGTCGCCGGACTCGAGCCAGTCCTCGTAGTAGACGATGCTCGACCCGCCGTCCTTCAGCTCGCCCTCCCGGGCGCCCCGGTAGAGCGGCTCGAGCTTCTTCAGCCCGTAGCCCTCCTGGGAGACGCGCAGGCCCTGGCGAACGACCCGGTACAGGTCGACCAGGACGTCACCCCGCAGCAGCGAGTCGACCTCGGCCTCGCGGCTGGCGTGGCGGCCGGCGAGGCGGCGCAGCGCCGAGACCTCGTAGGGGGCGAAGTGGTACACGTGCAGGCCGGGGTCGACGGCCAGGCAGGCGAGGACGTGGTCGACGAAGGCCTCGAAGGCCGCCTTCTCCTCGGCCGGATCGTGCCCCCAGAAGGCGAGGTAGTCGCCCCGGACGTCGACCACCCCGAACAGGTACTCGAGGCCCTGGTCGCCGGCCCAGGGATCGCCCTCCATGTCGAAGAAGAGGTCACCGGGCGACGGTGCCGGCAGCGACAGCAGCCCCCGGCCGTGCTCGGGCGGGAGCAACTCGTGGCGGACCCGTCCGTCGCGCCGTTGGGCGAGCTGGAGGCGGGCCTGATGCCGGAGACGGTCGGTGGTGGGCAGCCCCATGCCGGGAACGACCTCCCCCACCGGGCTGGCGGCGAGTTGGGCGGCGGTGGTGATCCCCGTCCGGCCGAGCTTGACGACCATGTCGCGGCGGACGCCGGCCACCAGCGAGAGGTGGTCGTCGGCGCGGCGACGGGCGTCGCAGATCTCGAGCCAGGGGCAGACGGCGCAGTGCTCGACCGGGTCGGGATAGGAGCGGGCCCCCGGTTCGGCGGCCACGGCCGCCTCGAGACGGGCCTTGGCCAGGCGGTAGTAGTCGAGGGCGTCGGCCAGCCGGTGCCGGTGCCGCTCACCGTCACCGGTGACGACCTCGACCTCGTCGGGCCAGCGACCCTGCAGGCGGGCGACCTGCTCGGCGTAGCAGCAGAGCTGGATCACGGCAGCAGGCTTGGCCCGCCGGGCCAGCTTGGTGTCGGCCACCTCGTAGGACCACGGCCCCAGGTCGCTGGGCGTGTCGACCCTGATCAGGAAGTCGGCCTGGCCCCGCCACCGCCCGTCGAAGAAGGTGGCCTGGAAGATGACGTCGACGCCGGACCGCATGGCGGCGAGGGTCGCCGCCTCGGCCGCCCGTAGCTCATCGGGCGACTCGCCGGTGCGGTCGATCTCGACGATCGACCGCCCGTCACGACGGAGCCGCTCGAGCTCGCGGTGCTCGTGGGCGTCGCCGTGGCGGCGGAGGATGTCGAGCTCGGGGTCGTCGCGCCGGGGCCGGGCCAGGCTCCCCTCGGCCACCAGCCGATCGAGCTGGCTGCGGTGCCCGCAGGCCAGGAAGGCCGTGAGGTCCGACGGGCTGAGGATGATCGTCGGGCCGACTCGGTACACGGCTCCCAGTATGAGCCCGGGGTGTGACGGCCAGGGGTGAGGTCCCCGTGGTGCGGGTCAGCTCGCTTCGGAGACGGCGGCCTTGGCCTCGCTGCGGCTCGAGATCACCTGGTCGATGATCCCGTAGTTCTTCGCCTCTTCGGAGGTGAACCACCGGTCACGGTCGGAGTCGGCCTCGATCTGGGCCGCCGTCTGGCCGGTGTGCTGTGCGATGAGCTCGGTCAGGTCCTTCTTGGTATGGGCCATCTGCTCGGCCTGGATGGCGATGTCGGCCGCCTGGCCCCGGACGCCGCCGGAGGGCTGGTGCATCATGATCCGGGCGTGCGGGAGGCCGAAGCGCTTCCCGGGGGCGCCGGCGCACAGCAGGAACTGGCCCATCGAGGCCGCCAGGCCCATGCAGATGGTGGCGACGTCGGGCTTGATCAGCTGCATCGTGTCGTAGATGGCCATGCCGGAGGTCACGACGCCGCCGGGGCTGTTGATGTAGAGCCAGATGTCCTTCGAGTCGTCCTGGCTCTCGAGGTAGAGCAACTGGGCGATGATGAGGTTGGCGACGTTGTCCTCGACCTCGCTGCCGAGCACGACGATCCGGTCCTGCAGCAGCCGGTTGAAGACCTCGGACTGTGGGCTCCCCCACGCGTTGTCCAGCATGTGGATCTTGGGCGTCTGGGCGTGGGGCATCTGCATCGTGGGGACGTGGACCTGGGGCATCTCCGGAACCATGTCGGGAGGGTACCGGGCCGCTGTAGGGATCCTTCGCCTCCGGACGGGCATGACCTCAGGAGCCGGACAGCGAGACGCCCTCGATCACCAGCGCCGCCGAACCGGTCCCGCCCGGCAGCCAGACCCGTTCGGAACCGACGCCGACGGCGTCGAGCAGCATCCTCTGCAGGGTCGAGGCGATGGTGGCCTCCCGGATCGGCTCGGCCAGGGCCCCGTTGCGGATGGCCCGCCCGCTGATGCCCACCGAGAAGTCGCCGCTCACCGGGTTGGTGCCCGAGTGCAGCCCGCTCACGCCCTGGACGAAGATGCCGTCGCCGGCGGCGGCGAGCAGCGCCTCGAGGTCCAGCTCGCCGGTGGCGAGGATCAGGGCCTGGGTGCCGGCGCGGGGCGTCGAGGCGTAGTCGCGCACCGCCGACCCAGTCGGGGTCGCGCCGGCCCGTCGGGCCGACCAGGTCGAGTGCAGGAAGCCCTGGAGGCGCCCGCCCTCGACCAGGGCGTTGCGACGGGTGGCCATGCCTTCGCCGTCCACCCGTCCCGCCCCCGGCGAGTCCGGATCGGTGGGGTCGTCGACCAGCGTGAGACCGGGAGCGGCGATCGGCTCGCCGAGGCGGTCGGCAAAGGGCGAACGGCCCTTCAGGACCGCGTCCCCGAGGAGGGTCTGGCCGATGAGCGAGAGGAACGACCCGGTGACGTGGGGGTCGAGCACGACGGTGACCCGCCGGCTGGCCGGCTGGCTCGCACCGAGCAGGGCCAGGGCCCGCTCGGCTCCCTCCCGCCCCGCACCCTCGACATCCGGCTCCTCGTCGAGCGAGCGCCCGACCCGCACGCCGTAGGACTCCTGCACCTCGTCGCCATCACCGACCAGCACGTCGGCGCTGGCCGACCAGAAGCTGGCTGCGTCGAGCGCCCGGACCCCGGTGGTGGTCACCACCGCCGACTCCGCCACAACGTCGGACCAGCTGGCCGAGCGCAGGCCGGTCACCCGGCGGTCGGTGGCCACGGCGGCCCGTTCGATCGCCAGGGCGAGCTCGATGCGTCGGTCGGTGCCGATGCCGGCCAGAGCCTCGTCGACGCCCGGCAGCTCGACGGCGACCACGCCGTCAGGTCGGGCCAGCCCGTTGGCGTCGTCCGGCGTGGCGAACACGGCGTTGTCGCGCGCCTCCGCCAGCGCCAGGGCGACGGCATCGTCGTCGAGCGAGCCGGCGTAGGCGAAGCCTTGGCGACCGTCGACCACCACCCGCACCCCGATGCCGGCGGTGGTGGCCTGCTCGACGGTCTCGACCTCGCCCTTGCGCACCCCGACGGTGGTCCGCCGGCGGCGGGCCACGAAGGCCTCGAGCTCCTCCCCCGGCTCGGCCCGGGCGACCACGCCCTCGGCCAGCCCCACCAGGCTCGTGTCGACGGCGGTGCCGCTCACGCCGCCGTCCCCCCGATGGTGAGGGACGGGACCCGCAAGGTGGGTTGGCCGACGCCGACGGGCACCGACTGGCCGTCCTTGCCGCACATCCCGCCGCCACCGGCCATCTCCAAATCGCCGGCCACGGCGTCGATCGAGCGCAGGACGTCGGGGCCATTGCCGATCAGGTTGCCCTCTCGGAGGGGCTCGGTGATCCGGCCGTCCTCGATCAGGTAGCTCTCCCCCATGCCGAAGACGAAGTCGCCGGTGGCCGTGTTGACCTGGCCGCCCGTGAGCTGCTTCACGTAGATGCCCCGCGGCGTCGAGGCCACGACGTCGTCGGGGTCGCCCGACCCGGCCCGGAGGTAGGTGTTGGTCATGCGGACCATCGGCAGGTGCCGGTAGGTCTGGCGTCGACCGTTGCCCGTCCCGCCCCGGTGGTGCTTGTCGGCCCGGAGCCGGTCCCACATGTAGCCGGTGAGCACGCCGTCCTCGATGAGGACGTTCTGCTGGGTGGCATACCCCTCATCGTCGATGGCCAGGTGGCCCCACTCCCCTCTCGGGGTGCCGTCGTCGACGATCGTGACCAGCGGGCTGGCGACCTGTTGGCCCATCCGACCGGCGAACACGGAGGCGTCCTTGTCGACCAGATCGGCCTCGAGGCCGTGGCCGCAGGCCTCGTGGAAGAGCACGCCGCCGATGCCCGCGGCGATCACCACCGGCATCGCTCCCGAAGGCGCTGGCCGGGCTTGGAGCTTGAGCACCGCCCGGCGGGCGGCCTCCTCGCCGATCGACTCCGGCGACCGGTCGTCGAACAGCTCCCACCCACGGGTGGCGCTCACGATCTCGTGCCCCGTCTGCATGCCCGTGTCGCCGGAGGCGACGCACTGGACCATGAACCGGAGGCGGGTGACGTCGTCCTCGGCCAGGAGCCCGTCGCTGTTGGCCACCAGGATGCGGCGCCGGTAGTCGGCCACCGACACCGCCGCCTGGCGGATGGACGGACCGGCGCCCCGGGCCGCTTCCTCGGCCCGGCGCAGCAGCGCGACCTTGTCGGCCTTGGCGATGTCCTCCGGGCGGAGGCGGATGGGCGACGAGTCGACCGGGCGGCGCGTCAGGGTCACCTCGTCGATGCCGCCACCGCCCTTGGCCGCAGCCGCGGCCACCTCGGCGGCGGCCAGCAGGCTCGCCTCGGAGAGGTCGGCGGTGTGGGCGTAGCCGGTGGCCTCGCCGACCACCACCCGCACACCCGCACCCCGGTCGGCCCCCGAGGTGAGCTCCTCGATCCGGCCGTCCTCGAGGCGGGCCGACGACGAGCGCCGATCCTCGGCGAAGACCTCGGCGAAGCTGCCTCCGCCCTGCAGGGCACGACCCAGAACCCGTTCCAGCACATCGCTGTCGATCACTCGGCTGACGCTACCGGGATGGTTCGGCGGCGCAGGCGGGCAGCGCGGGGCGAACCGGGTGCGCGAGGCGCCAGTTCCTGGCGTCTGACGCACCGAGTTCGTCGGTCAGGCGCCGGCCAGGGATGCCAGCAGCGCCTCGGTCCGGGCGATCGAGCCGGCGGGGTCGGCCCCCACACCCACTATCGAGGCCCAGATGTCGGTGGCACCAGCGTCGAGCAGGCCCTGCAGCTGCGCCGTGACGGCCGCCTCGTCCCCCAGGGCGGCGGCATCGGCCACGCTGGCGACGCCGCCGAGGTTGAGGATGCGCCGGTAGTTGGGCAGCCCGTCGTAGAAGCCGATCTGGTCGACGATGGCGGCACGGGCCTCGTCGAGGTCGTCGTGCACGGCCACCGGCAGGCCGGCCACCACACGGGAGGGGGGACGGCCGGCGGCGTCGGTGGCCTGGCGCAGCACCGGGATCACGTGTGCGTCGATGGCGTGCGGGGTGGCCAGCCACAGGACCGTGCCGTCGGCGTGGGTGCCGGCCAGGCGCAGCATCCGGGGGGCCAGGGCGGCCAGCAGGAGCGAGGGCCGGTGGGACATCGCCGGGGGGTTGCCCCGCCCGGTGAGGTCCGTTCCCTCGAAGCGCACCCGCTCGCCCCGGAGCAGGGG
>DASXLH010000346.1:0-5501 GCA_036496335.1 Acidimicrobiales bacterium | reverse complement strand
CGACGCGATCGGCGCGGTGGCGGCCGACGACGTGGTCGTGCTGCCGAACAACAAGAACATCGTGCCCGTCGCCCTGCAGGCTGCCGAGCTGTCGCCCAAGCGGGTGGTGGTGATCCCGACCCGGGGCGTGTCCGAGGGCCTCGCCGCCCTCCTCGCCTACGACCCCGATGCCGATGCCGCTGCCAACGAGGCCGACATGTCGGCGGGCGCGGCGGCCGTGACGGCCGGCGAGGTGACGCGGGCTGTGCGGGATTCCTCCTGCGAGCTCGGGCCCATCGCCGAAGGCGACTACCTCGGCATCGCCCGGGACGGGATACGGGCGGTCGAGTCGTCGCTGGCGGGTGCCACCACGGCGCTGCTCGACGCGCTCGTCGTGGACGGGCACGAGCTGGTCATGCTCATCGAGGGCGAGGGCTCGGGCCCGGTCGACACCGAGACGGTCACCAGTTGGCTGGCCGAGCACCATCCGGGCGTGGTGCTCGAGGTGCACCACGGCGGCCAGCCGCTCTACCCCTACCTGGTCGGCGTCGAGTAGCGGCTGCCCGTCGACCGAGCTCGGGCGGCGAGATCAGAGGTCGGCGGTCTCGTGGGTGGCGACGACGTGGGTGAGGGGCAGCCCGAAGGCCCTCATCCGGCGCACCACGTTGTTGGCCAACCAGGCACTCACGCCGTGGGGGAGCGTCGAGACGATGATCTCGTCGAACGCCTCTCGTCGCAGCACGTCGCCGACCCCGTAGACCGGGTTGGCGTCGACCACCTCGCCCGTGGCGATGATCCCGTCGCCGGCGAGCATCTGGGTGATATCGGCCAGCCGCTCCTGGGCCTCTTCGCGCGCCCCGTAGTCGGTCCACGTGCCATGGGGATGGCTGGCCGGGACGAGCATGTGGAAGCTCACCCGTCCCATCCGCTCCCGACGGTGGAGCTCGTCCAGCAATGGCCGCTCACACAGCGTGCGATTGGCCACGACCAGGATTCGTCGGTCGGCCATCGGTCACCCTCGTTTCCGGCGGGCCCCCCGGTCCGCCGCCGGCGAGCCTATGACGCAGGACGCAGCGTGCGCACGGGGAGACCCAACGTGCGTTCCGGCAGGTCCGGCGTGCGCACGGAATCAGCCGATGAGCCGCTCGATGACCATGGCGACGCCGTCGTCGTCGTTGCTGGCGGTGATCTCGTCGGCGAGGGCCAGGACGTCGGGATGGGCGTTGGCCACAGCCACCGCCCGTCCGGCCCAGGCCAGCATGGGCAGGTCGTTGGGCATGTCGCCGAAGGCGATCACCTCGTCGGCCCCGATGCCGTGCTCGGCGGCGAGCTGCTCGAGCCCGTAGGCCTTCGTGACGCCGGCGGCCGAGAGCTCGAGCAGGCCGTCGGTGCCGCCGAAGGTCACCGTCACCAGCTCGGCCAGGTCGGCGATCACGCCGGTGGCGGCGGCGTGGAGCTGGTCGGGATCCATGCCCTCGTGGCGGGCCAAGACCTTGATGACCGGCTCGGTCAGGAGCTCGTCGAGCTCGGCCACCAGCGCCCCGGGCGGGGGCTCGAACCGGGGCCGGTAGGCCGGTTCGTACCCGAAGCCCCGCACACCCCGCTCGATGGCGAAGGACACCTCCGGCAGGGCGGAGCGGAGCGCTTCCGTGAGCTTGCGGGCGACCGCCACGTCCATCGGGTGCTCACGAATGACTTGTTCGGTGTGCAGGTCGTAGACGAGTGCGCCGTTGGCGCACACCGCCACCCCGCGGTGCCCGGTCGCCTCCACGATGTCCTTCATCCAGCGTGGCGGGCGCCCGGTCACCAGGGCGACGACGAGGCCGGCCTCCTCGGCCGCCCGCAACGCGGCTCTCGTCCGGTCCGACACGGTCCCGTCGGTGCGCACGATGGTGCCGTCGAGGTCGGTTGCGATGAGCCGGACCGTCACCGCCCCACCCTACGGTGAGGGTGTGACGAGGCAGCTGAGCGAGCTGGCCGACATCCCGGTCACCCGCCTGAAGGGCGTCGGCGAGCAGAAGGCCAAGGGTCTGGCCGAGCTGGGTGTGGAGACGGTGCTCGATCTCCTCATGCACTACCCGCGGCGCTACCTCGACCGCACCAACGAGGCACTCATCAAGGACCTCACGATCGGCGAGGAGGCGATGGTCCTCGGCACCGTGAAGCGGGTGACCGCCCGGCGCACCCGGCAGAAGCGCACGTTGGTCACCGTCGACGTGACCGACGGCTCCGGCTATCTGGCCTGCACCTTCTTCAACCAGCCTTGGCGTGAGCGCCAGCTGAAGGCCGGCACCCAGGCCGTCCTCTTCGGCAAGGTCGACCTCTATGCCGGGCGGAAGCAGATGACCAACCCGGTCGTCGACCTCGTCGGCGACCGCACCGGCCGAATCGTGCCTATCTACCCGCAGTCCGAGAAGGCCGCCCTCACCACCTGGGAGATCGGGCAGTGGGTGGAGGAGTCGTTGCGGCGGGCCGGGGACCTCGACGATCCCGTTCCCGCCTGGGTCCTGGACCGGTTCGACCTGGTCGACCGCTCGGCCGCCATCCGCGGCATCCACGTGCCCGAGACGGTGGAGGAGCACCGGGCGGCCCGCAAGCGCCTCGTGTTCGACGAGCTCCTGCGCATCCAGCTGGTCCTGGTCCGCCGCAAGCGGGAGCTCGAGCGCACCGCCGTCGGCATCGCCCACCGCACCGACGGCGAGCTGGTGCACCGCTTCCACGCCTCGCTTCCCTTCCCGTTGACCGCGTCGCAGGCGCGGGCCGTCGACGAGATCGCCGCCGACATGGCTGCGCCCGTCCCCATGCACCGCTTGCTCCAGGGCGACGTGGGTTCGGGGAAGACGCTGGTGGCTGTCAGCTCGCTGCTGCTCGCCGTCCAGAGCGGTCACCAGGGGGCGTTGATGGCCCCCACCGAGGTGCTGGCCGAGCAGCACCACCTCGGCGTGCGGGCCACCCTCGAGGGTCTCACCCTGGCCGACGACGAGAACCTGTTCGGCGACCGGCCGGTGCGGGTCGAGCTGCTCACGAACCGCACCACCGCCGCCGAGCGCACCCGCCTCGGTGCCGCGCTGGCGGCCGGCGAGGTCGACATCCTGATCGGCACCCACGCGCTGATCGAGGACCGGGTGGCCTTCCGTTCGCTCGGCCTGGCCGTCATCGACGAGCAGCACCGCTTCGGCGTGGAGCAGCGGGCGGCGCTGCGGGACAAGGGTGGGCCGGTTCCGGACGTTCTCGTCATGACGGCCACGCCGATCCCCCGGACGGCGGCCATGACCGTCTACGGCGACCTCGACGTGAGCGTGCTCGACGAGCTGCCCCCTGGACGGACGCCGGTCCGCACGGTCTGGGCGCGAGGGCCCCTCGAGGAGCTGAACGCCTGGGCCAAGGTCCGGGAGGAGGTGGGGGCCGGCCGTCAGGCCTACGTGGTGGCGCCCCTCATCGACGAGTCGGAGAAGCTGGAGGTGCGATCCGCCCAGGAGACCTTCGACGAGCTGGGCGCCGGCGAGCTGGCCGGTCTGCGCCTGGCCCTCCTGCACGGCCGGGTGACGGCCAAGGACAAGGAAGCGGTCATGGCCGCCTTCCGGGCGGGCCTGGTCGACGTGCTGGTGGCCACCACCGTGATCGAGGTCGGGGTCGACGTACCCAATGCGTCGGTCATGGTGATCGTCGACGCCGATCGGTTCGGGATCGCCCAGCTCCACCAGCTACGGGGCCGGGTCGGCCGGGGGGCGGCGGAGTCGTGGTGCTACCTCCTCGGCGCGGGGGCCACGCCCGAGGCCCAGGAGCGGCTCGCCGCCCTCGAACGGACCACCGACGGCTTCGAGTTGGCCGAGGTCGACCTCGAGCTGCGGGGCGAGGGCACGATCATGGGCGTCCGCCAGAAGGGCCGCAACGACCTGCGCCTGGCGTCGTTGCGCCGTGACAAGGCCTGGGTCGAGCCGGCCCGCGAGGTCGCCTTCCGCCTGGTCGACGACGGCGTACCCGACGACCTGGCCCACGAGCTGGCCGTCCTCCTACCGGAGGGCGACGACGAGGCCACCGTCGGCGCCGAGTACCTCTTCAAGGGCTGAGGACGCCTTCCCCTGGTCAGTGGGCCTCGGCGTCAGCCGCTGTCCTCACGTGGCGGGAACCAGGACGGACCGAGGAGGTCGTCAGATCGGTTCGATGTCGCCCGGTACCCAGGTGCGCTCGAACCACGGCTCGAGCGGCCGTAAGAGGCGCAGGATCGCGAACCATTTCTTGCCGGCCACCGTCTGGATCCAGTTGCTCTGGCTGTCCTCAGGTGACTCTGGCCTGAAGGTGAGCGTGATCGATCTGTCGTCGTGGTAGCGGAGCTGGTCGCGCTGCTGTTGCGGCTGGGGAGTGCCTGGCCGCTTTGGAGCTCGGAGCGGGTCTGGGGGTCGTAGGCGACCACGGACCAGAAGTCCGTGGCAGGAGCGTCGGGTGGAAGCGTGAGCCGGTAGCTGGTGGCGCCGTCGAGATGGTTGCCATGGCTGTCGTGCTCGACGAGGGCGTACTGCGATCCGACGCCGGGAATCTTTGAGCGCCATGGCCGGGGTGTTCACGGTGGCGAGGTAGAAGAACATGGTTCGGGCGTCGAGATTGCCGACGATCGCGACCTGGTGGCGGTGCTCGATGCCGAGCTCTGCCATCCCGCGGCGCATCGCCTCGAGGGATGCTGCCGGGATGCAGCTGAGGAACACCTCGACGGCCCGCACGAAGTCGAGGTGGTCGTACAGCATCTCGGCCGTTCCGGGGGTCGGGAACCCGTCGGTGAACTCGAGTGTCCCGAGCCGGGTCTCGACCCTGTCCGGTGTCATGACCTTCGCCGGGATCGGGGTGTTGAAACCCTTCGGTACGTCCGCCATCTGTACTCCGATCACGTCGCGTGTTCCTTGGAACCATCGCCACCACGACTGAGGACTGCATCACTTGAAAGAGGTGACTTGGGCTGGGGGGCATGAATGACCGCCACCCTCCTACGAGCCCGTCTGGGACCCCCCGGGCGATTCCCCGCCGTCCCGGGCCGCCTACGAATCCACCCGGCGGGGCTACCATCCGCTGCATTCGGCAACTGGTCGCCCCTACCGTCGATCTCCGCGAGGCGTGGCTCGCGGCGCATGAAGAGTGGGGTCCAGGGCTTCACGAGGACGGGTTCGATCTCGAACCGGACGACGACACGAGCACGCCCGCGGCGTTCGCTGCATGGGTAAGCCGGTCGTCCCACCCCTTGGGGCAGAGCTGGTGGATCGTCGAGGGCGAGGACGTCGTGGGGGGGATCGGGCTCCGTTACGAGGAGCATCCGAAGAGCGCCGAGAACGGGCACATCGGCTACGGGATACGACCCTCGTGCCGCGGTCGCGGCCTCGCGACCTGGGCATTGGGCGAGGTGCTGCGCGAAGCAGCGCGGCGAGGGTTCGAGCGTGTCCTTGTCGTGTGCGAAGCAGGCAACGTCGCGTCCGCGCGGGTCATCGAGCATCACGGCGGACGGCTCGAGTCGGCCAGCGACAGTCCAGAACTTC
>DASXLH010000345.1:0-4917 GCA_036496335.1 Acidimicrobiales bacterium | reverse complement strand
CACCGAGGTAGATCCGGGCCGCCCAGTTGGCGGTCGGGGAGACGAGGGTGAGATCGGCGAGCGAGGTGGGACCCCGCAGGTGCAGGACGATGCCGACGCCGTCCTTGAGCTCGCCGAGCGGGCTCCGGTACGTCTCTGTCCTCCACCCCGTCTGAGGGTTGCCGTCCACGGCCAGGCCGACCTGCGCGTCGTTCTCGTGGCCGTCGCCGAGCGGATCGAAGCTGGTCGCCTGGACTCCGGAGACCGGGTGATCGTGGCTGGTCACACCGACCGACTTGAACAATCCCCGGCCCACGTCGGTCTGGCCGACGATCACGCCCACCACCCCGAGGGTGACGGCCACGATGACGATGAGCGCCGCGGGGACCAGCCAGGTCCGCTCCGGGCCGGCGTAGCCGTCGCCGCCGCCATAGGTGGCGGTGGGGTCATAGGTCCCGTACGTGGTGGCGGTGGCCGTCGGATCCGGTCGCGGCTCGGGCGGCGCCACCTCGACCGAGGTCAGCGCCGCCCTGAACGCCCCGGCCGAGGCGTAGCGGGCGTCCGGGTCGCGGGCCAACGCCCGCATCGTGATCTCCTCCAGGTGGCGAGGTATCCCGGCCCGCACCTGACGTGGCCGGAGCGGCTCGGCGGTGAGGCGGGCGGCGGCGGTGGCGCTGGAGTTCGCCCCGACGAAGGGTGGGCGACCGCAGAGCATCTCGTAGAGGACGACGCCGAGCGCGTACACGTCGGCCCGGGCGTCGACGGCTCGGCCCTCGACCTGCTCGGGCGCCAGGTACTTGGCCGTGCCCATCACGTCGCCGATGGCCGTCAGGTCCAGATGGTCAGAGGTGGTGGGGGAGAGAGACGTGTCGACGGAAGGGTGGGACGGGGCGGTCGGCCGGACCGAACGTGTCGGTCCGGAACCGTTGGCGGGCGGGGAGGAGGGACCGAGGTCGCCGGGCAGGAGGGCCTTGGCGATGCCGAAGTCGGCGACCAGGACCCGACCGTCCCCGCCGAGGAGGATGTTGGCCGGCTTGATGTCTCGATGGACGAGGCCGTGGAGGTGGGCGTGCTCGAGGGCACTGGCCACCTGGACGGCGATGTCGACGGCCTGGGCCATCGGCAGGTCGTGCTGGCGGTCCAAGGTCTCGCGGAGGGTGGTTCCCCGTACCAGCTCCATGACGATGGCCTCGCAACCCGGCTGGCTGCAGGTGTCGTAGATCGACACGATGTTGGGATGGGCCAGGCGGGCGGCGGCGATGGCCTCCCGCCGGAACCGGGTGACGAACGCCTGGTCGGAGGCGAGCCGGGGGAGGAGGGCCTTCACCGCCACCGACCGCGACAGGATCACGTCGTCGGCCTCCCACACCTCGGCCATCCCGCCGCGGGCGATCCTGCGGGTCAGTCGGTAGCGCCCGCCGACGAGGTCGTCGGCCGCCAGGGTCGGGGGCTCGGGAGGCACCACGGGCGTCTGGCCCGGGGCGCTCAGGGGACGACCTGGAACGTCACGCCCATCACCCGCGGCCCGCCGTGCACGCCGACGGTGGCGCCGATCTCGCCCACGTGGATGTCGTCCCGCGGGTGGACCTCGGCCAGCAGATCGACGAGCTGATCGACGTCGGGTGCGTGCCCGTGCATGACGGCCAGGTTCTCGATGGGGCCGGCGGCGGTGACCCGCTCGACGAGGGCGCGCATCGCCTTGGCCCGGGTTCGCACCTTGCCGGCCTCCTCCGTGACCCCCGAGCTCAGGTCGACGATGGGCTTGATCGACAGCAACGTGCCCACCAGGGCCTGGGCGTTGCCGATCCGGCCGCCCTTCTTCAGGTTCTCCAAGGTGTCGAGTGCCCCGTACACCCGGGTGCGGGGGATCATCTGCTCGATGAGGGCCGTCACCTCGTCGGCCGATGCGCCGGCCTGGGCGGCGCGGGCGGCCGCCACCACCTGGCTCCCCTGGCCCCAGGTGACCGAGCGGCTGTCGACGATCCGCACATCCAGCTCGGGCCGTGACCTGGCGCCGGCCCGGGCCGACTCGATCGTGGCCGAGAGCAGGGACGAGATGGTGACGCACACCACCGCGTCGTCCGCCGACCCGGCGGCTTCCTGGAAGGCGCCGGCGAAGGCCCCGGGTGCGGGGGCCGCCGTCTCGGGCAGGACGGGGGAGCTCGCCATCCGGTCGTAGAAGGCCTTGGGGGTCAGATCGCGCCCGTCGACGAACTCCTCCGAGCCGAATCGGATCGAGAGCGGGACGAGGGTGATGGCGAGCTCCGCGGCGAGGTCGGCCGGGATGTCGGCAGCGCTGTCGGTCACCAGGCGCACGGTCATCGGGCTGGACGCTACCGAGCCCGGGGAAGGGGCTCGGGGTCCGGCGTGGTCGTGGGCGGATCCGGGTCGACCTCGACCACAGGGGGCAGCACCGCATCCTGCTCCTCCGGTCGCGGCGCATCCGCCACCGGGACGACGCCCGGCTGGGGAGGCGCCGCCTCGAGGACGGTGGCCGGGTCGCGTCCCTCCGCCGGCTCGCCGCCCTCGAGGAGATCCTCCGGTTGGTCCGGTCCCAGGCTGTCGCGGACGGCCGCCGCCCGGGTGGCGGCGCGGGTGCGGCGCCAGTGCCGGATCCACCACCACACCAGGACCAGCCCGGCCCCGACGGACAGGGCGATCCCGAGGCCGGAGAACGCGGTCGACACGACGGTGAACTGCACCCGGCCGAGATCGACGGCGCCCGACGGCGAGTGCAGGTCGGCCCGCAGGGGGAACGCGGCCGACGCCCGGGCCCGAACCGGCACCTTGACCACCAGCCGCTGCTGGGGATCGAGGACCAGGCCCTGGAACTGCTGGTGGGAGCGGTCCGATGCGGGGGCGTCGACGAACTCCAGCTTGTCGCTCGACACGTCGAGGGTGACCGTGACCGGGAAGTCGTTCTCGTTGACCACCGTCAACGGGATGGTCCCCTCCCGGGCCGTCAGGCGGAAGGTGCGACCGGGCACGAGGTGGACGCCTCGCCGGATCGCCTCGGCGTCGTTGCGCACGGCCGTGACGTCGGCCACCCGGGTGGCGCGGGACAGGCCGTTGGCCTCGGCGGTGAGGAGGTCACGGTTGAGGAGCGAGAGGTCGGCGGTCGGGCCGGCGAGCGAACGGACGCCGACCAGCTGGGCCCGGGCGGCGCGGATCTGGAGCGCCACCGCCGGGTCGATGCTGTTGTCCGGGAGGGGGTTGGCCGGGCCGGTCGGGAGGGTGGTCCGCACCACGGGACGGTGGTGGTCGTCCTGCAGCGGGGGGACCTCCGCCACGAACCGGTCGACGGTCACCGGCGTGGCCGGCGACCCCGCCGCGGTCAGCGCGTCGAAGACCGGGTTCAACAGCGAGGCGTCGGGGGCCCAGTCGGCCGGGGGCCGGATCACGACGCCCCGGGGGGTGCCCGGCAGGTCCCGGTAGAGCACCGCCAGGTCGGCGAGAAGCTGCTGGGCGCCCAGCACCGGGTCCTCGGTCTCGAAGTGGGCGGCGAGGCCGGCATCGGCGACCAGCGCGTCGACCGTGTGGCCGGTGGTGTCGGCCATCGAGACGGGGTTCTCGAGCGTGACGCCGTTGGTGGCCGAACGGTCGAGCGGGGCCAGGCCGGCCTCCGGCACGACCACGGTGGACACGCCCATCGTCAGCAGCCGGCCGATGGCGGCCGACGAGAGGGGCGTGTCGGAGGACCAGCTACGGGGATCACCCGACTGGCCGAGCAGGGAGGTGAGGACGGCATCACCTTCCACCCGCTGGTCCACCAGCTCGTCGCCCAGGCCCAGGTCGACCAGCCGGGTGGCATCCACGTCGACGAACGGTGACGAGACGAGGGCCCGGCTAGGGGTCAAGATCTTGGGGAGCGAGGTGGCGAGGTCGTGGCGGTTGGCCGCCGCCGCGGCGGCCGACTCGGGCGTGACGTCGAGGGTCACCGGCATGGCGGGGTGACCGTCCAATGCCGACACGATCTGGGTCATGCCGGCCGCCTGGGCGGCCCGCAGCGGGAAGGTCGGGTCGTCCTTGGCGGCTGGCGGCGCCCCGATCCCCTGGACCCATGCCACCCGCAGTGGTTCCGGTACCGGGCCGTCGCTACGGATGAGGTAGGTGATCAGGCTCGCCGTGGTCGCCCCCGTCGTGTGGTCGCGGACCACGACCTCCACCGGGTAGACGCCCGAGTCGAGGGTGGGCAGGTCCTGAGTGAAGATGAAGGCACCGGTGGCGTCCGGCTGCAGGCTGGCGATGGCGACGGGTGCAGGCGACACGATCGCCGGGCCGAGCGACTGCCCCTTGGTGGTGAGGGTGAACTGCGACCGGACCCCGACCTTGCGGTGGATCCGGACGACGAGATCGAGGGAGCTGGCCGGGCGGGAACCCCCGACGACCAGCTGCATCGTGAGCGGTTGGCCGGCCGCCGTCCACGCCGGTTGCGACGCCAGTCGCAGGGTCGAGGCGTTGGCATCGGCCGCGGCCGAGGGTCGAGCGGTGCCCACGAGGGCCGGGACGAAGCCGCCGAGCAGGAGTCCGACGAGCGCGACCACCAGGCCCGAACCGGCGAGCCGCCGACGTGGCGGGCGAGGCCGGCTCCCTCCACCCTGTGTCGACCGCGACCACCTCCTCATCCGCCACCCCGCCCTGCGTCGGGCCGGGCTCCCTCCCGGGGCTGGCTCGCGGCCAGGCTCCTCCCCAGCACCGACAGGCCGCTGGGGAGCAGTCGGAAGCCGACGGAGCGGTACAGGCCGAGGGCCCGGGTGTTCTCGACCTGGGTGTTGACCACCGCCTGGTGGGCGCCGTTGGACACCAGCCAGGTCAGCCCGTCGAGGACCAGGGCCCGCCCGACCCCGCGACCCTCGACATCGGGGTCGACGGCGAGCCGTTGGAGGTAGCCCATGTCGGCGGTCAGGCCGGTGACGGCGTAGCCGACCGTCCGTCCCC
>DASXLH010000344.1:0-11589 GCA_036496335.1 Acidimicrobiales bacterium | reverse complement strand
AGATGGGCGATCTTGCGGGACGCGACGGCCACCGCGGCACGGTAGTTCCGCCCATTCCGGTATGGCTGTGGGCCGCCGGGCCGTCGGCCCGGCTCTGCCATGACAGGTTCACGGCCAGGAAACAGTCAGGCAACACACCGTTCCTAGGTTCCCGTCCCAATGGAGGTCGTCCTCGTCCGCTGGCCCGCCGAACGCACCCGCCGTGAACTGCTCGTCCGCGACGAGATCCCTCGCTTGCTCCTGGTGGAGGACGGGCTCCCACCCGCGCCCGATGACTGCCTGGAGGACTGGGTCCGGGTACCGGCGGCCGATTCCGACATGGCCGCTCGGATCGACGGGCTCAAGATGCGGCTCGGCCTGCACGGTCGTGAAGCCGCCGACCTGGACGAGAACGGCGTCCTTCGCTTCAGCGGACGGTGGGTGGCGCTCCCCCCGGTGGAGGCGCGGCTGATGTCGGCGCTCCTCGACCGCCAGGGGGCGGTGGTGAGCCGGGAGGCGCTGGCTCGTTCCGGCTGGCCGGACGGGGCACCCGGCCGCAACGCCCTCGACGTCCACGTCCTGCGCCTCCGGCGCCGGATCGACGGGATCGGCCTGGCCATCCGAACCGTCCGCTCCCGCGGCTACCTGCTCGAGACCGAGGTGCACCGCCAGCAGGCCTCGGGGGCCTGACCCTGGTCTGGCCGGGCCGGCTCAGCCGGCCCGCAGGGCGGCAAGGGGAGGCTGGGCCGCGTCCTTGGCCGAGAGGAGGCGCCGGTCGGTGCGGTCGATGGCGATCGGCCAGGCGATCCCGAGCGCCGGATCGAGCGGATGCACCGCCACCCCGTCCATGTCCGGTTCCCACTCCCGGTCGAAGCAGTAGATGTACTGCGTGCTCCCCGGGCTCACCGACTGGAACCCGTTGCAGACGCCGGGAGGCACCAACACCTGCACGCTGGGCCCCAGTTCGACCGTGACGACGGTCCCGAACTTCGGCGAGCCCACCCGGGCGTCGACGTAGACGCCGAACGCCTCTCCCGCCGCCACGGCCACGAGCTTGTGCATCGACTCGCCGTGCAGACCTCGGATGGCGCCCTGCCGCGTCTCGGTCACGTTGACCTGCTTCCAGGGGCCGAGCTCGGCTCCCACCGCCTCGGCGAGGGCACTGGCCC
Source organism: Acidimicrobiales bacterium (assembly GCA_036496335.1). Lineage (GTDB taxonomy): Bacteria > Actinomycetota > Acidimicrobiia > Acidimicrobiales > CADCSY01 > JAEKLB01. Next base: position 10,441 of record DASXLH010000344.1, on the reverse strand, counting down.
GAAACAGCTCCCGCACCGCCCCCCGCTCGTCGTCGACGGTCTTCATGCGGACCGTCCACAGCCCGTCGATCGCGGTCGGTGTCGCCAGCAGCGGTTGGACGGCCACGGCGCGGACGCTACCGCCGCAGAACTTTCACCCATCCGCAACCCGGCACCGTCCGGAGCATCGGGAGGCCGTGGTAACCATGCCGAGGCGGATCGCGCGTCGCCTGATTCGATCTCAGTCCCCGCCGGTCGCCGCCGATACAGACCTCGAGCAGAGAGGTGGAAGCACTGCCGTGTCGATGAACGAGCCTCAGTTCCGCATCGCCCCCGAGGCGCTCGAGCGCGACGACCTCCTGGAAGGGGTCGAAGGGCCGGTTCGGGAGCGCCTGTCGGCGGTCCTGCACTCGGCCGCTGTCAGCTACCGGGCCGTGCTCGACGAGCTCGAGGCCTCCCAAGTTCCGACCGTGGCGGGTCGCGCCGAGCGAGCCGACGGCTTCGCCGAGCTGGGTGAGCACGTGGCCTGGGTGCTCCGCGCCGCCAACGATGCGGCCGAGGAGGAGCGCCGACGGGCCCGGGAGGAGGTCGAGGCCGTCCGGGCCGAGGCCACCGCCGAGCTGGCCCGCCGCCGGGACGAGGTCGACGAGCTCGAGCGCCGGGCCGCCGAGCGTCTCCGCCTGGCCGACGACGAGGCCGCGGCCACGGTCGCCGCCGCCCGCGTCGAGGCCGAGGAGCAGTCGGCCTCCGTCCGGGCCGATGCCGAGGCCCGGCTCTCGTCGCTCCTGACGCTGCAGGAGTCCCTGCGAGTCCAGCTCGTGGAGGCCTCCCAGGAGCTTCGCCGGAGCCTCGAGTCCCTCGGCCCGGCTGCCTCCGCCCCGCCGGTTGCCGACAGCACCGAGCCCCCGGCGATCGGGCCCGACGCGTCGGGCGGCATCGACTGACGCTCTGCTCCCCGGCGCCTCCACCTCCCATGGGCAATGATGATCGGATGGGTCCGCGCCGGAGGCCTGCATCGGCCCCGAACCGGCGTCGGCGTAGCCCTCGGCCCGCATGAGAGTGGTGGTGCAGGAGCGCCGGCGGCTCGTCCGGGCCGGCATCGCTCGACTCTTGGCCGACCCCCATCGCGGGGTGGAGGTCGTGGCCGTGGCCGGTGACGCCAAGGAGCTGGTCGAGGTCGCCGATGCCCACCGCGTCGACGTGGCCGTGCTCGAGCTCGCCCCGGACGAGTGGGACGTCTCCTCGTTGGTGGCTCTCCTGAGCGCCCGCCACCCTCGCTGCCGGTTCGTGGCGCTCTACCACGGGCGGCTCGAGGACCATCGCCAGGCGGCGGACGGGCTGGGCGTCGAGGCGGTCTCCTATGCAAGCGGCGCGGCCGGTCTACGGGCGGCGATTCGCGGTCGTCGGGCCGCACTGACGGCCGAGAGCCGCCCCGAACGTCGGCGCCTCCCCTCCCGCGCCCTGCTCGACGAGCGGGAGCGAGCGGTGTTGCGCCGCATGGCCGCCGGTGACACCGCCGCCGAGGCCGGGGAGCGGCTCGGCCTCAGCGCCCGGGCCGTCGAGCTGACGCAGCAGAGCATCATCCGGAAGTTGGGTGCCCGGGGCCGCGCCCACGCGGTGGCCGTGGCCCACCGCATCGGTGCGTTGGGGGCGGCGTGACGGAACCGGGTCCGGGGTCGAGGACGAGCCGTCCGTCAGCGGAGCGCCCCGACGCGGCCTATATCAGGGCGGCGTCACCCGGCTCCGGATCCGGGTCCGGCGGCCAGCTCCCTCCCTCATCGTCCGCCGTTCCCTCCGTGCCTACCGATGCCCCTGAACTGGTGGATCCCTCGCCCGCCTCGACATCGCCGCCGGTCGGTCCCGCCGCGGTCATCGTGCTCGGCCGGCACGGTGTCGAGCGGGAAGCCGTCGAGATCCTCCTGCGTTCAGCGGGTCTCGACGTGGTCGACCTGGTGCGGCTGGAGTCACGGTCGACCGGCTCGGCGCCGCCGCTGGTGGTGACGGTCCTCGTGGAACCCGACGGCGACGACTGGCGCCGGGCCCACCTGCTCGATGCCCGGGTGGTGGTCGTGCTCGACTCGCCACCGAGCGAGGAGCGCACCGTCCAGCTCCTCGTGAGCGGGGCGGATGCCGTGCTCCACGCCGGGGTGGAGGTCGAGCGACTGGTGGCGGCCGTGCGGGTCGTGGGCCTCGGACAGGCCTTCCTCGGGACGGCCCAGGCCCGGGTGGTGATCGATCGGCTCCGGTCGGGGGACTCCGGCGGTCAGACGGCCCCGGCCCTGACCCCGCGCGAGACCGAGATCCTCCGGTTCATCGCTCGGGGCGAGTCGGTGCGGGAGACGGCCATCGCCCTCGGTGTCAGCCTGAAGACCGTTCAGAACCTCCAGAGCCGCCTGTTCCGCAAGCTGGGGGCGCGGAACCAAGCGCAGGCGATTGGTCGTGCCTACGAGCTCGGCCTGGTCGAAGGGTCCCTCCCCTGATCCCCAGGTTCGCACGCAGGCTCCGGGTCGTCGTCAGGTTGCGCATCGATGGCCCCGAGAGCAGCCTCGACGTCGTGCAGCGCGCCGGCGAGGCGAGCCTGCAACTCACCGACCGTCGGTGTCGGCTCGGGTGGCAGGGCGACGCCGGCGGCGGCCGATCCCGCCGCGGTCAGCTCCGCAGCCGCCGTCCGTCCGGCCAGGGCCACCTGCTCGGCCACCGCCCGGAGGTCCAGGAGGGCCTGGCGCGACTCCTCTCGGATGGCGGCCACGGCGCGCTCGGCGGCGTCGAGGATGAGGAGCAACCGTTCCTCCGCTTCGGGCCACGGGGTGCCCCCGACCCCCGGTCCCGGAACGGCAGCGAACCTGTCGGCCAGCTCGGCGAGGAAGTCCCGCACCTCGGCGCGGTCGTAGCCCCGGTCGGCGAGGTGGAACTCCCGAGATCGGATGTCATCCGGTGTGAGGGCCATGTCTGTCCAAGGTTCGGCATCCGAACGTGCCGTTCCCCCCGGGAGAGGTGGGGTCGCAACGCTCCGTCGGCGGCCCGGGGCAGGAGCACCAGCAGCCGTGGCGAAGGTACCACCGTGCTTCCGGGTCCGATCGACGACGCGCGCCTCGGGAGCGGTCGAGCCCGCCTGCCTCACCGGCCCCTCGACCTGGCCGCGCTCCGACCCTGCCGCCCGCTCCGGTGAACGGGCTCGAGCACGCCTCCGAGATCCTCAGCCGCGACACCCCGGGTCTCGCCGCCGCCTGGCGGGAGCGCTGCGCCGAGACCTGTCCCGGCTCACCACCCTCCCCGTCCGTCGCCCGCGCCTTCGTGGCGGCGGTGGCCGACGCCCTCCGGGCCGTCGAGCACGACTCGCCCGAGGTGCTGGCCGTGCTGCACGCCCCCCTCGAGTTCGATCACGACGCCGCCATCTCCGTGGAGCAGATGGCGGCCTTCCGGGAGATCCTCCATCACCACCTCCTCACCTCCCTGCCGGGAGAGGAGGCGCTCGAGGCCGTCGAGTCGCTCAGCCGCCTGGTGGACGTGCTCCTGGTCGCCGTCACCGAGCGGGCCTTCCGTCGCCTGGAGGCGGCCGCCTTTCTCGACCCCTTGACCGGCGTGGGCAACCGGCGGGCGCTCGATCGCGACGCCGTGCTCCTGCTGGCCACCGCCCAACGCCATGGCCGTCCGCTGAGCGTGATGGTCATCGACCTGGATGGCCTCAAGTCGGTCAACGACTCGCAGGGCCACGCCGCCGGGGACGAGACCATCAAACGGCTCGCCACTACGCTGAGTCGTCATCTTCGGTCCGGCGACGCCGTCTACCGAGTGGGTGGCGACGAGTTCGTCCTCGTCCTCCCGGAGACCAAGCCGGCCGATGTCGGGCCGTTCCTGCAGCGTGCCGTCGCCCAGGCGCCCTCGTTCACCTACGGGGTGGCGGGCTTCCCCGACGACGGACTCGGCCTCGAGCAGCTGGTCGACGCCGCCGACCAGAAGCTGCTCGACCATCGACGCCGCTCCCGGGGCGGAGACGGCGGAAGACGCCTGTCACCTGGACAATCGCGCCCGGCGAGGCAGACGCCCCCGGTCGACCGGCGGCCGGAGGAGACGTCGGGCAACCGACGACCGACCTCCTCCCCGTCGGGTGGGCCTCTCGTCCGTAGGATCGCCTCGATGCCGTGGCCGGAGCGGGAGATCGAGGAGCGGCTCTACGAGATTGCCGACGTCCTGGCCGCCCGGGTCAGCGACGAAGGGGCCGGTCTGCACGTCGGCGTGCTCGTCCGCCCGACCACGGATCGTGAGGCCCTTCCGGAGGCCATCCTCGACCGCATCCAGAGCGTCGCCGGGGCCGTCCCGGAGACGCTCGATCTCCGGGTCATGCCTCTCGGCTCGACTGCCGAGACCCGAGTGCTGCAGCCCGGCGGCCCGGCCAGCGCCGGTGGGCCTGAGGCTCGATCGTCAGCGACGCCCTCCACGTCCGCCCCATCGACGTCCCCGACCGGGCGGGACGAATCGGCGCGTGCACGAGTCGGTCCGGCCGTGTCGAGCCCCGGGTCGGCGACGCCGCCGGCGACGGGGCGGATCGTCTTGACCAAGGTGACGTCCATCCAGGAGGGTTCGAGCTTCGCCGCCGAGGTCGAGCTGCGCCGTGGTGATCAGACGGTTTCGATGCGCAACGAAGGCGTGGCCACGACCGCCGGAACGGATCGTCTCATCGCCGATGCCACCGCCCTCGCCCTCGACGAGCTCGATCCGACCGGCCGGCGCCGGGGCATCGAGTTCGTCGAGATCCTCTCCTCGGCGGTGGGCGACGTCGCCGTCGTCGGGGTGGTGATCGCCGGGCCCGCCGGTGCACAGCTCGTCACGGGGTCGGCGTCGGTGCGCAACGGCAACCGGCTCGACGCCCTGGCCCGGGCGGTCCTCGACGCCACCAACCGCCTCGGCTGAGTCCGACCAACTCCTAGCGGCCGGAAGTCCTCAGGCGTCCGGGGCGGCTCCGGTCGACCCCTGGGCCGCCACCGCGGCTGCCCCCGCGGCGGCCGCTTCCGGATCGAGGTAGGCGCTGGAACGGGGGCGCAGGCTCTCGTCGAGGTCGTAGGCCAACGGGATGCCGGTGGGGATGTTGAGCTCCACGATGTCGGCGTCGCCGATGCCGTCGAGGTGCTTGACCAGCGCCCGGAGGCTGTTCCCGTGGGCGGCCACCAGCACGCAGAGCCCGGCTCGGAGGTCGGGGACGATCTGGTCGTACCAGTAGGGCAGCATCCGGTCGACGACGTCGGCCAGGCACTCACCGACGGGCAGCAGGTCGGGGGCGAGGTCGGCGTAGCGGGGGTCGAACCGGGGGTGCTGGGGATCGTCCGGCCCGAGGGGCGGCGGTGGCACGTCGTAGGAGCGGCGCCAGATCTTCACCTGCTCGGCTCCGTACCGGGCGGTGGTCTCGGCCTTGTCCCGTCCCTGGAGGTCGCCGTAGTGACGTTCGTTGAGCCGCCAGTGGCGCCGGACCGGGATCCACGCCCGCCCGCACGCCTCGAGGGCGAGGTTGGCGGTGCGGATGGCCCGGACCTGCACCGAGGTGTGGACGACGTCGACGTCGATCCCGGCGTCGGCCAGCAACCGCCCACCCCGGCTGGCCTCGGCCTCACCGGCGGCCGTGAGGTCGACGTCGCGCCAGCCGGTGAACAGGCCGAGCTCGTTCCATTCGCTCTGGCCGTGGCGGAGGAGCACGAGGTTGGGAGCCATCGGTCGGGCACGGTACCGCCCTCGGTCGCGACCGGCGTCGCTGGCGCCACGGACACTGTTTCAGCTGGCGGGGTCCGCTGCCGATGTTGCGATCATGGTCCGGCACCCTCCCCTGGCGCGGGCCGCCAAGGGGGTGGCTGCCTTCCTTGTCCTCCTCACCGTGGTCCATCTGTCGCCGGTGCCGTCGGGTCGCGTCGACCGCGTCGTCAGCGATCTGGCCTGGGTGGCCAGCGCGGCGGTGGCCGTGCTCTGGAGCCTCGACGATCGGCGCCCGTCCACCCGACGGCGACGCCGATCCGTGACCGACGCGGCCTTCGTGGTGGTCCCGGTGGCCTGGCTGGTGTCGAGCACGATCTGGGCCCTCTACGACCTGATCCTCGACGAGCGCGTCCCGGTCCCGTCGATGGCCGACCCGATCTACGTGCTGGCCCTGCTGGCGGCGATCGTCGGAGCCGCCTGGCGCCTACGGGGTCTCGTCAACGGCGTGACCGCGGTGCGCACCGTGCTCGACGGCCTGCTGCTCGGGGGGTCCATCTGCTGGATGGCGTCCGTGACCTTGGTGTCCGTCGACGGGCAGGCATCGATCGTCTGGCTGTACCCGGTGCTCGGGGCCGTCGGCGCCTCCCTGTGCCTGGTGGTGGCGTTCCGACTCCCGGAACCGAACCAGCTGCCCTGGATCCTGCGCACGGCCGCGCTGTACGTGCTGGCGGCGGCGGACGCCGTCTGGGCCTTCCATGACTCTCCCGGCGGCTTCGTCGGCGGCCAGCTGATCGACATCGCCTGGGTGGCGGGCTACCTCCTGCTCGGCCTGGGTGCCCTGGCCGCCAGGGAGGTGCCTGTCGGTGGTGCCGGCCGACCGTCGCCTCCGCGTTGGGAGCTGCTGGTCCCGTATCCGACCGTGGTGCTGGCCTTCGTCGTGGCCGGGCTGCGCATGAGCGAGATCGAGGGGTGGGAGATCGGTGCCATCAGCGCCCTCGCCCTGTTGCTCGTGGCCCGTCAGCTCCTGAGCCTCTACGAGTACACCCGCCTCACCCGCACGCTCGAGGTCCGGGTGGCCGAGCGCACCAACGAGCTGCACCGTCGCGAGAGCGGGTTGCGCACCATCCTCCAACGCATCTCGGACGTGATCGCCGTCGTGGGACCCGACGGCCGACTCGGCTACCTGAGCTCGTCGGTGCAGGAGGTCCTCGGTCGTGACCCCGAGGCGCTGGTCGGCGTCGCTCTGCTCGACGAGGTCCATCCGACCGATCGTGACCGGGTGGCCGAGGCCCTGCGCCGCGCTCCCGGTGCCAGCCGGCTCACGGGCGTCGACTTCCGTCTCCGTCGGGCGGACGGGACCTGGTGCCCCATCGAGGCGAAGCTCACGCCCGTGCAGGTCGACGAGAGCGACGGGTCGCTCCTGGCCACCCTGCGGGACGTCACCGAGCGCCGGGCGTTCGAGGCCAAGCTGCTCCAGCAGGCCTACCACGACAGCCTGACGGGCCTCGCCAACCGTGGTCGGCTGGCGGAGGAGCTCGACGCCGCGCTGAGCCGGGGCGCCTCGCCGTCGCTCGTGCTGCTCGATCTCGACGAGTTCAAGGCGATCAACGACACGGCCGGCCACCAGCTCGGCGACGAGGTGCTGGTGGCCGTGGCCAACCGCCTGCGGGCCTGCACCCGCCCGAACGACCTGGTCGCCCGCCTCGGCGGCGACGAGTTCGCCGTCCTCATCCCCCACGATCCAGGGGGGAGCTCGGCCGAGCGCCTGGCCGGTCGGATCCTGGCCGGTCTGGAGACGGCCCTGCCGGTCCGCGGCCGGGCCGTGCGCTGCGGCGGCTCGATCGGCGTGGCCGCCCTGCGCGAGGGTGGGCTGGCGGCCGACCTCATCCGGGACGCCGACGTGGCGATGTACGCGGCCAAGCGGCGGGGCCGGGGCCGCATGGAGCTGTTCACGGCCGACATGCACCAGAGCGTGATCCGCCGGCGGGCCATCGAAGAGCGGCTGCGGGCGAGCGTGCAGGACGGCTCGCTCGTGCTGCACTACCAGCCGATCGTGGAGCTGGGCACCGGCGCCGCCGTCGGCTTCGAGGCGCTGGTCCGCATCCCGGACGGCTCGGGCGGGCTGATCCCCCCGGTCGAGTTCATCTCGATGGCGGAGGACACCAACCTGATCGCTCCCCTCGGCGCCCGGGTGCTCGCCCAGGCGTGTGCGGACGCGGCGTCGTGGCAGGCCCACCGCCCGGATGGGCCGCCGATCGGCGTTTCCGTCAACCTGTCCACCCGCCAGCTCCAGGACGCCGCCCTGTGCGTGGCGGTGGAGGCGGCGCTGCGGTCCGGCCTCGAGCCCGGACTGCTCACCCTGGAGATCACCGAGGGAGCGCTGGCCGACGACGCCGACACCGAGGCCACGCTGCACCGTCTCCGCTCGATGGGCGTGCGGCTGTCGGTGGACGACTTCGGCGCTGGCTACTCGTCGCTCGGCCGGCTGCGCTCGCTGCCGGTCGACGAGCTGAAGATCGACCGCTCGTTCCTCGACCCCCTGCGCACCGATCCGGACGACGCGGTCGTGGAGGCGGTGCTCGCCCTGGGTGAGCGGCTCGGGCTCGTGGTCGTGGCCGAGGGGATCGAGACGGCGGCGCAGGTCGAGCGCCTCGTCGGTCTCGGGTGCCGCTTCGCCCAGGGCTTCTACTTCGCCCAGCCGGGGCCGACCGAGCAGGTTGCGTCCTGGGTTACAGAAAATCTGATGGTAAGTGACTCAAGTACGTCGGCAACGGCGCACTGAACCGCTACTCTGCCCTGACCAAGCGAGTCGCAGGAGGCAGCGCACATGGCCAGAGCCGTCGGGATCGATCTCGGCACCACCAACTCCGTCGTCAGCGTCCTGGAGGGCGGTGAGCCGACCGTCATCCCCAACGCCGAGGGTGGTCGTACGACCCCGTCGGTGGTCGCGTTCGCCAAGAACGGCGAGGTGCTGGTCGGCGAGGTCGCCAAGCGCCAGGCGATCACCAACCCCGACCGCACCATTCGGTCGGTCAAGCGCCACATGGGTGAGAACTGGTCGACCGACGACATCGACGGCAAGCGCTACTCCGCCCAGGAGATCAGTGCCCGGACGTTGCAGAAGCTGAAGCGGGATGCCGAGTCGTACCTGGGCGAGACGGTCAGCCAGGCCGTGATCACGGTGCCGGCCTACTTCAACGATGCCGAGCGCACCGCCACCAAGGAGGCGGGCCAGATCGCCGGCCTCGAGGTGCTGCGCATCATCAACGAGCCGACGGCGGCGGCACTGGCCTACGGGCTCGACAAGGACGGCGCCGACCAGACCATCCTCGTGTTCGACCTCGGTGGCGGCACGTTCGACGTGTCGGTCCTCGAGATCGGCGACGGCGTGTTCGAGGTCAAGTCCACCGCCGGTGACGTCCACCTCGGCGGCGACGACTGGGACCAGCGGGTCATCGACTGGCTCGTCCAGACCTTCAAGACCAACGAGGGGGTTGACCTGTCCCCCGACAAGATGGCCATGCAGCGCCTCAAGGAAGCGGCCGAGAAGGCCAAGATCGAGCTCTCGACCACGGCCTCCACCCAGATCAACCTGCCCTTCATCACGGCCACCTCCGAGGGCCCCAAGCACCTCGACGAGTCGCTCACCCGGGCCCGCTTCCAGGAGCTCACCGCCGATCTGCTCGACCGTTGCAAGGGTCCCTTCGAGCAGGCCATCAAGGACGCCGGCCTGGTGCAGGGCGATGTCGACCACGTGATCCTCGTGGGCGGCTCCACCCGCATGCCGGCGGTCCAGGAGCTGGTGCTCTCGATGACCGGCCACGAGCCGCACAAGGGCGTCAACCCCGACGAGGTGGTCGCCATCGGCGCCGCCATCCAGGCCGGTGTGCTGAAGGGCGAGGTCAAGGACGTCCTGCTCCTCGACGTGACGCCGCTTTCCCTCGGCATCGAGACCAAGGGCGGGGTCATGACCAAGCTGATCGAGCGCAACACCACCATCCCCACCCGCCGCACGGAGGTGTTCACGACCGCCGACGACATGCAGCCGTCGGTCGAGATCCACGTGCTCCAGGGCGAGCGCGAGATGTCCATGTACAACAAGACGCTCGGCAAGTTCCAGCTGGTCGACCTGCCGCCGGCCCCCCGAGGGGTGCCGCAGATCGAGGTGACCTTCGACATCGACGCCAACGGCATCGTGCACGTGTCCGCCAAGGACCGGGCGACGAGCAAGGAGCAGTCGATGACCATCACCGGGCAGTCGTCGCTGGCCAAGGACGACATCGAGCGGATGGTGCGCGACGCCGAGGCCCACGCCGAGGACGACCGTCGCCGCAAGGAGGAGGCCGAGGTCCGCAACCAGGCCGACTCGCTCGTGTACCAGACCGAGAAGGTCCTGCGGGAGAACGGCGACAAGATCGAGGGCAGCGAGAAGGAAGCCGTGCAGTCCGCCCTCACCGAGCTGAAGCTGGCGCTCGACGTCGGCGAGCTCGATCGCATCCGCAAGGGCACGGAGGCCCTCATGACTGCCAGCCAGTCGTTCTCGCAGAAGTTGTACGAGGCGGCGGCGGCGTCGTCCGAAGCGGCCGGCGGTCCTTCGGGCGGGTCGTCCGCGCCCAACGACGACGAGGTCATCGACGCCGAGATCGTCGATGACGACGGGTCCCCGGCGTGAGCTCGGCGCCCGGCTTCGAGTCCGGACCCGAGCCTGATGAGCCCACCTCGAGCCCCGCTCGGCCCGCCGAGCCGTCCGACCGACGGGACGAGGACCCGTCGGTCGGCG
>DASXLH010000343.1:0-9430 GCA_036496335.1 Acidimicrobiales bacterium | reverse complement strand
TCGCCGCCCGGGTGGGCCGCGTCTGGGACCTGTTCCGTCCCGGTCAGAACGTCGAGAACAGCACGATCGAGGGCCGTGACCTCGGAGTCTCGAGGCTGGGTCAGCTCGTGTACTACGCCCTCGTACCCCTGTCGGCGGTCGGGCTGCTGGTCCTGCGCCGGCGTCGGGTGCCGATCTTCCCGCTGGTGGCCATGGGCGTGCTCGTCACCGTGACCGCGGCCTACGCCTATGGCGTGATCCGCTTCCGGATCCCGGCCGAGGTGGCGATGGTGGTGCTCTCGGCGGTGGCGATCGACGCCGCCCTGGGTCGCCTGCGCCGGCGGACCTCCTCACGACGCGCCTCAGAGGGCGCGGGTGAGCCACCGCCCCCGGTCTTGCCATCGCCATCGCCGGACGATGACGGTCGAATCCCCGCCCCGGCATCCTGACCGCCCGAACTTCCCCCGCCCGGCCTCCGTCCTGCTTGGTGCCGACCGTTCCGGCGCGATGATGCCGCGATGAGCACGGCAGGGCCGGGGCCGGCGCCGGCGTTCCCGACGATCGTCGTCGTCGACGACGATCCGGCTTCCCTCGCGCTGCTCCGGGCCGAGATAGAAGGTCGCTACGCCGGCGCCTACGGGGTCTTGGTGGCGTCCTCTCCGGCCGAGGTCCTCGGGTCGCTCGAGACGATGCGCACCGAGGGCCAGCGGGTGGCGGTCCTGCTGGCGAGCCAGTGGATGGCGGAGATGGACGGGTCGGAGCTCCTGTCGAAGGCGCGTGAGCTGCATCCGAGGGCCAAGCGGGCCTTGCTGATCTCACCCACGGACTGGGGTCAGGAACGCACTGCGGCTGCCATTCGCTCCGCCATCGCCCGGGGCTTCGTGGACCAGTACGTCTCCAAGCCGGTGCATACCGCGGACGAGACGTTTCACCGATCTCTGAGCGGCTTCCTCTATGAGTGGACGTCCTCGGAGGAGGGCTTCGCCTACGACGTGATCGTGCGCGACGAGGCCGAGTCGGGCCAGCCGGTGGCGCAGCGCAGCGGGACCGACTGCTTCGACGTCGCCATCGTCGGAGCAGGGCCGGCGGGACTGGCGGCGGCGGTGTACGGATCGTCGGAGGGGCTCGAGACGATCGTCGTCGAGCGCGGCTCGATCGGCGGCCAGGCGGGGTCGAGCTCGATGATCCGGAACTACCTGGGCTTCTCGCGGGGCGTGGGTGGGGCGGAGCTGGCGAGGCAGGCCTACGAGCAGGCGTGGGTCTTCGGCACTCGGTTCCTGTCCGGTCGGGAGGTCGTCGAGCTCGACCCCGGTGACGACACCCATGTGGTCGTGACCGCCGACGGCGCACGCATCAGATCGCGCACCGTCATCCTGGCGGCCGGCGTCAGCTACACCCGCCTCGAGGTGCCGGCTCTCGAGCGCCTGGTGGGCGACGGCGTGTTCTACGGCGCATCTCCTGCCGAGGCGCGTCACGTGTCCGGGCAGAGCGTCTACGTCGTCGGGGCCGGCAACTCCGCTGGCCAGGCTGCTCTGCACCTGGCGAAGTGGGCTGACCGCGTGACCCTGGTGGTGCGTGGGGGCAACCTCGAGCGGAGCATGTCGACCTATCTCATCGAGGAGATCGCCGCCTCGGCCAACGTGGAGGTCCTCCTACAGACCCGCGTCGTCGACGGATCGGGAGGGCACCGTCTCGAGGCCGTCACGCTGGCCGACGACGCCGCCGGGACCAGCCGGACGGTGCCGGCCGGGGCGCTGTTCGTCCTCATCGGCGCGACCCCCCACACGGCCTGGCTGCCCCCGGCGGTGGCCCGTGACTCCCACGGCTTCGTGGTGGCCGGTTCGGAGCTTGCCCATGACGATCTCCTCGGCGGCTGGCTGCTGCCCCGATCGCCGCGGGCCTTCGAGACGAGCGTGCCGGGTGTGTTCGCGGTGGGCGACGTCCGCTCCCGTTCGATGAAGCGGGTGGCGTCCTCGGTGGGCGAAGGGTCGGGAGCCATCAGCGAGATCCACCATTATCTGGAGACACAGACGAAGTGGTCGGCGCTGCGACGCACGCCCAACTGACGCGATTCCACAGGGAGGAACGGCGATGGCCTGGGTCATCAAGTGCGACTGCGGCACGGACGTGCTGGGGGCGACCGACGACGAGATCGTGCAGAACGCGCAGGAACACGCGAAGAACAAGCACGCCGTGATCGTGACGCGCGAGCAGGCGCTCGCACTCGCCGAGCCCGTGTAGGCGCCGGCTCGATCCCTCGGTCGGGGAGATGGGATTTGAACCCACGACCTCAGCCACCCAAAGGCTGTGCGCTACCACTGCGCCACTCCCCGCGGCGTTCCGCAGCGTAGGGCCCATCTCCGACGGCGGATCGCGGGGTTCCCCCTCGCGCCGCTTTCCGCCGCGTGGCTGTCCACGGCGTGGCTGTCCAGTCGTCCGGCGACCCGAAGGCCGGCGCGATGCCACCGGTACACTCCCGCCCCTGTGAAGTCCTCCGTCGAGGCCCTCGAGGGCAACAAGGTCAAGGTGTCGGTCGAGGTCGAGGAGTTCGAGCTCGACGAGGCCATCGACGCTGCCTTCAAGCGGATCGCGAAGGAGGTGCGGATCCCGGGCTTCCGTCCGGGCAAGGTGCCGCGCAAGATCCTCGAGGCTCGGATCGGCGTCGAGGCGGCCCGCCAGGACGCCCTCCGCGAGGCGCTGCCGGAGTACTACGTGCAGGCGGTCGACGAGCACGAGGTCGACGTCATCGCGCCGCCGGAGATCGACATCACGAGCGGGCAGGAGTCGGGGCCCGTCCTCTTCGACGCGGTGGTCGAGGTCCGGCCCCAGATCAACGTGGCCGGCTACGACAAGCTGCGGGTCGAGGTGCCCAACCCGGCGGTGTCCGAGGCCCAGGTCGACGCCCAGCTGGAACGGCTCCGGGAGAGCTCGTCCACCCTGGAGACCGTCGATCGTCCGGCCGCCGACCGCGACAACGTCACCATCGACATCGCCGGGTCGCTCGAGGGCGAGCCGGTCGAGGGCCTCACGGTCGACGACTACCTCTACGAGGTGGGGAGTGGCACGGCCGTGCCGGAGCTCGACGACCACCTCCGGGGGGCGTCGGTGGGCGACATCCTGGTCTTCGATGCCGTGCACCCGGATCCCGACATCACCGAGCCGCTCACGTTCCGCGTGCTGGTGAAGTCGATCCAGGCCAAGGTGCTGCCCGACCCCGACGACGAGTGGGCCGAAGAGGTGTCCGAGTTCGACACCCTGGCGGAGCTGCGGGCCGACCTCGAGAAGCGGTTGGAGCCCATCAACCGGGTGCAGGCGATCATGGCCCTGCGCCAGGGCGTCGTCGACGCGCTCGTCACCCTGGTGGAGGACGAACCTCCGGCGGCCATGGTCGACGGCGAGGTGCAGCGCCAGCTCGAGGACCTCGCTCATCGCCTGTCGCACCAGGGGGCGACGATCGAGCAGTACCTGGAGGCGACCGGTGGATCGGCCGAGGAGCTCCTCGAGAGCCTCCGGGCCGAGGCGACGACCGGAGCCAAGGCCGATCTGGCCATCCGGGCCGTGATCGCGGCCGAGGCGATCGAGCCCAGCGAGGGGATGATCGAGGAGGAGCTGGTCCGCCTGGCGGCCCAGCTCGAGACCACGCCCGAGGACGTCCGCCTCCAGCTCGAACGTGCCGGACGGATGTCGGCAGTACGCTCCGACGTGCAGCGGCGCCAGGCGTTCGACTGGCTCAGCGAGCGGGCCGAGGTGGTCGATCCCGACGGTGCCCCCGTCGATCGGAGCCTCCTCGAACCTCCGGAAGGCCCCGATCTCACCGACCCCGATCTCGGCGACGCCCCAGACATCCAGACCCAAGACACCGAGACCCAAGACACCGAGACCCCAGACACCGACGCACAGCCCGACGACGAGGGAGAGCAGGAGCAGGATGACTGACCAGGTCCGGGCCATGCAGATCATGGCCGGCGGCGAAGATCGCCTCCGGGCGATGAACTACCTCGTGCCGACCGTGGTCGAGCAGACCAACCGCGGGGAGCGGGCGTTCGACCTCTACTCCCGCCTCCTCAAGGAGAACATCATCTTCCTGGGGACGCCGATCGACGACACGATCGCCAACCTCGTGTGCGCCCAGCTCCTTCACCTCGAGTCGGAGAACCCGGAGAAGGACATCTCGCTCTACATCAACTCACCCGGCGGCGACATCACCGCCCTCTTCGCCATCTACGACACCATCCAGTACATCAAGCCCGAGATCTCCACGATCTGCTTCGGTCAGGCCGCCTCGGCGGCGGCGGTGCTGTTGGCGGCCGGCACCAAGGGCAAGCGCCTGGCGCTCCCCCTGGCCCGGGTCCTGCTGCACCAGCCCTACGCTCAGGCCATGGGACAGGCGGTCGACATCGAGCTCGCCGCCAAGGAGATCGAGCGGATGCGCACGCAGCTCGACGGCATCCTCGCCTTCCACACCGGCCAGCCCGTCGAGCGGATCCACCGGGACACCGACCGTGACTTCATCCTCTCCGCGGCGGAGGCGAAGGAGTACGGCATCATCGACGAGGTGATCGAATCCCGCCAGAGCGCACCGGCCGACGCCGCGGCGACGGCGTAGAGCCGACGAGGAACGGGGCGACAAGTGGCGAGGATCGGTGAGGGTGGGGGCGGCGATCTCCTGAAGTGCTCCTTCTGCGGGAAGTCGCAGAAGCAGGTCAAGAAGCTGATCGCGGGACCCGGCGTCTACATCTGCGACGAGTGCATCGACCTGTGCAACGAGATCCTCGAGGAGGAGTTCTCGGAGACGGCCGAGCTGCAGTTCGACGAGCTGCCCAAGCCTCGCGAGATCCACGCCTTCCTCGACGAGTACATCATCGGCCAGGAGCACGCCAAGCAGATCCTGTCGGTGGCGGTCTACAACCACTACAAGCGGGTCGAGTTCGGCGCGTCGGCGGCGCACGACGACGAGGTCGAGCTGGCCAAGTCCAACATCCTCCTGCTCGGCCCCACGGGCTGCGGCAAGACGGAGATGGCCAGGACCTTGGCCCGGATGCTCAACGTGCCCTTCGCCATCGCCGACGCCACCGCCCTCACCGAGGCCGGCTACGTGGGTGAGGACGTCGAGAACATCCTGCTGAAGCTGATCCAGTCGGCCGACTACGACGTCAAGAAGGCCGAGACCGGGATCATCTACATCGACGAGATCGACAAGATCGCCCGCAAGAGCGAGAACCCGTCGATCACCCGTGACGTTTCCGGCGAGGGCGTGCAGCAGGCCCTCCTGAAGATCCTGGAGGGGACGGTCGCCTCGGTGCCGCCCCAGGGCGGCCGCAAGCATCCGCACCAGGAGTTCATCCAGATCGACACCACCAACATCCTCTTCATATGCGGTGGCGCCTTCGCCGGCCTCGAGAAGATCATCGAGAACCGCATCGGCCGCAAGGGCGTCGGCTTCGGCGCCGACATCCGGCGGGCCGGGGAGAAGGAGCTGGGCGAGATCCTGTCCCGGGTCCTGCCGGAGGACCTGCTGCGCTTCGGCCTGATCCCCGAGTTCGTGGGTCGGCTGCCGGTGATCGGTCCCGTCTCCAACCTCGACAAGCACGCCCTGGTGCGCATCCTGGTCGAGCCCAAGAACGCCCTCGCCAAGCAGTATCAGCGGATCTTCGAGTTCGAGGACGTGACGCTCGAGTTCGAGCCCGACGCCCTCGAGGCCGTCGCCGAGCAGGCGCTCCTGCGGGGCACGGGGGCCCGTGGCCTGCGGGCCATCCTCGAGGAGGTGCTCCTCAACGTGATGTACGAGCTGCCCAGCCGGACCGACGTGGGCACGTGCGTCATCACCCGGGAGGTGGTCGAGGAGAAGGTGCTGCCTACCCTCGTGCCGCGCATCGAGGAGCCCAAGGCCACCCGGCCGCGCCGGGCCGCCTCCTGACCCTCGGCTTCCGGCGGACGGGTCGCTGGTTCCCGCTCCGCGGTCCCGGTCGACGGCTAGCGTCACGTCATGGGAAAGCTCTTGAAGGGTCTCGTACTCGGTGCACTGGTCGGCGCGGGCATCAAGGCCGTGCGTGACCTCCAGTTCGAGGGCGAGGTCGACTCGCAGAAGGTGATCCAGGCCGGCGCCCAGGCGGCGGTCATCGGCGCCCTCGCCGGGTTCGTGCTCGATCGCCGGTCGAAGCGACGCCTCGCCCGCAAGCTGGCGCGGCCGGGGAACCTCGGCGCCGCCCTGGCCAGCGCCGGTGCCCTGGCCGAGGCCGCCCGGCCCATGGTGTCCGCGGCGATCGAGATCGCCAACCAGGCCGCCGACGCGGCCCGCCCGCACGTGCAGTCGGCAGCGGGTTCGGCCTACGACATCGCCGTCAACGCCGTCGAGGTGGCCCGCCCGCACGTGCAGTCGGCGGCGGGTTCGGCGATCGACCTGGCCGTCAACGCGGTCGAGGTGGCCCGCCCGCACGTGCTGTCGGCCGCCGAGACCGCCATGGACCGGGCCACCCGGGCCGGCGATGTGGCCAAGGCCCGGCTGGCGGCCTGACCGGGCTCTCGGCGGCCCGCAAAGTCCGGTCCGCTAGACAGAGCGGGTGAGCTGGTCCTACGACGAAGCGGTCAGCTGGCTGCAGCGCCACGTCAACCATGAGGCGCTCTCGTCCGGCCGGCCCCGCGACGACGCCGGTCCCAGCCTGGAGCGGATGCGGGAGCTGTGCCGACTCCTCGGCGATCCGCAGGAAGCCGCCCCGGCGGTCCACATCACCGGGACGAACGGGAAGGGTTCCACGGCCCGCCTGGTCACCGCCCTCCTGGGGGCGCACAACCTCGCGGTCGGCACCTACACGAGCCCCGATCTCGGTCTGGTGCGGGAGCGGATCGGTCGCAACCTGGAGCCGATCGACGCACAGGACTTCGCCGAGCAGGCCGAGGCGGTGGCCGGGGTCGAGAGCCTGCTCGACGGGCCGCCGACCTACTTCGAGCTGCTGGAGGCGATGGCCTTCCGCTGGTTTGCCGACGTCGCCGTCGACGCCGCCGTCGTCGAGGTCGGCATGGGGGGGCGGCTCGACGGCACCAACGTCCTGGACGGGACCGTGGCGGTCGTCACCAACGTCGCCCTCGACCACGTCGAGGTGATCGGGCCGACCCTGGCCGACATCGCACGCGAGAAGGCCGGGATCGTGAAGCCGGGGTCGACGCTCATCCTGGGAGAGACGGACCCCGAGCTCCGTCCGATCTTCGAGGCCGAGCCGGCCGCGCAGGTGTGGCTCCGCGACCGCGACTTCGGCTGCGAGTCGAACCAGCTGGCCGTCGGCGGGCGACTGCTCGACCTGCGCACGCCGGGAGCCGAGTACCGCGACGTCTACCTCTCGCTCCACGGCGCCCACCAGGGTGACAACGCCGCCGTCGCCCTGGCCGCGGCCGAGGCCTTCTTCGGCCGGGCCCTCGACGACGAGGTCGTCCGTGGGGCCTTCGGTGCGATCAGCGTCCCCGGTCGGTTCGAGATCGCCGCCCGGAGCCCGCTGGTGGTGCTCGACGGCGCCCACAATCCCCACGGTGCCCGCGCCGTGGCCGCCACGCTCGACGACTTCGGGGTGGCCGGCGAGCGCATCCTGGTGGTGGGCGTGATGCGCAACCACGACCCGCGCGAGCTGCTCGAGGCGCTCGACGTGGGCAAGGCCCGCATGGTCGTGGCCACCGCCGCCGACTGGCCGCGGGCCCTGCCGGCCGAGGACGTGGCGGCCGCCGCCCGCAGCCTGGGCGTGGAGGTCGACGTCGTACCCAAGGTGCGGGCCGCCGTCGCCCATGCCCGAGCGCTGGCCGCGCCGGAGGACCTGGTGCTGGTGACGGGTTCGCTCTACGTCGTCGGTGAGGCCCGCCGGTCGAGCTGAGGCGGATGCCGGCGCGGGTACGGGTCCGTGTCAGGCGTCTTGATAGAGGTTCACTCGGTTGCCATCGGGATCCTCGATCGTGGACGTCCGAGGCATTCCGGGTGCGTCGTGTGGGGGGAGCACCTCGATGCCACCCGCGGCCGTCACACGGCGATGGGCAGCGCCGAGGTCGGTGACGAGCAGCCCGAAGTTGGCCGTGCCGGGTGCGCCGGCGCCGATGTCCTCGAGGATCGCGAGGTGGGTTGCCATCTGCTCGGCCTCGACGAGGAGGCGGTCTCGATGGAGGCGCAGGCCCGCCTCGAGGCCAGGGTCGTCAGCATCGAGGAGGGACCGGAGCTCTGGCAGCGGCAGGTCCACGGCTCGCAGGGCTCGGATGAGCCGGGCTCGCGGCAACTGGTCGAGGTGGTAGCGCCGATAGCCCGTCGACGAATCGACGGTTCGGGGCTGGAGCAGGACGATCTCGTCGTAGTGACGAAGCGCGCCGAAGGAGAGACCGCTGAGCACCGCGAAGGCGCCGATGCCAAGGAGTCCGTCCGACCACACCTCCGCATGGTGCAACCTTCGGCCACACGAGGGTCAAGGCTCCGCTGCAAAGCTCCTCGCTGCACGCGTCGACGTCTGCACACGAGGGAGGCAGGTATGACTGGTCGTCCAGCGATGCGTGTCTCGGCCGCGCCGTTCTCGTCGCCGGACGTTCCCCGCATTGCGGCGTTCTCCGAACGGCTGCGGGGTTGGTCGAGGGTGGACGAGTCCGACCGATGGGTGCGGCTGCGCCCGCCGGGCGGCGGGCCGGGCCTGTCGTTTCACCACGACGAGCACTACATCGCTCCTACCTGGCCGAGCACACCAGGCGAGCAGCTGACGATGGTGCACCTCGATATTGCCGTGGACGACGTCGAGGCCTCGGTTGCATGGGCCACTGAGGCGGGGGCATCGCTTGCCGCTCATCAACCGCAGCCTCATGTTCGGGTCATGCTCGACCCCGACGGCCATCCCTTTTGTCTGTTCGCGGGGCCACCTCGGGGCGAATTCGACCTCGTCGAATGGAACGGCACGTCGCCAATCGACGGTGCGGAAGGGTGACTTGCCCCTGGGTGGCCCTCGCGTAGAAGGCGTTGCGCGGCAGGAAGTTCATCGTCTCGGAACCTTCGACGTCACACCCGCCAAGTAGGCTACGAACGTATGTTCGAGCCGGTGATGGGGCGGTTGGAGGAGGGGCCGGGGGAGCTGGCGGTCCCGGTCGACGGGGATGCGCTGGTGCGGGTGGCCCGGCTG
Source organism: Acidimicrobiales bacterium (assembly GCA_036496335.1). GTDB lineage: Bacteria > Actinomycetota > Acidimicrobiia > Acidimicrobiales > CADCSY01 > JAEKLB01. The sequence continues at coordinate 320 of DASXLH010000343.1, read as the reverse complement.
CGGGACCGGCTGGAGGCGGTGTTGGCCACGGCGGTGGACGACTTCGATCGGGCCGGGGTGTGGGAGCTGGAGGGGGCGACGTCGATCACGGCCTGGTTGCGGGACCGGGGCGGGATGGCCCGGCCGCAGGCGGCCCGGCTGTTGGCGGCTGGTCGACGGTTCCGGGAGCTGCCGGTGCTGGCGGCCGCGGCGAAGGACGGGACGCTGTCGGGCGGGCAGGTGCAGGCGGTCGTATCCACCCCTGACGGAGCGACGGTGCCGGTGTTCGCCGCTCAGCAGGCCGAGCTGGTGCCGACGCTGGCGGTCCTGGGGCCGGCTGA
>DASXLH010000342.1:0-7145 GCA_036496335.1 Acidimicrobiales bacterium | reverse complement strand
GGCTGACCCGCTACCGGCTCTTGGAGACGCTCCGAGCTTTCGCCCGCGAGCGGCTCGACGCCGATGGGCAGATCGATCGGTGGCGCCGCCGGCACGCCGCCTACTTCGACGCCTTCGCCGGGCTCGCCGATCCCGAGCTGTTCGGTCCGGACCAGCTTCGATGGGCACGACGCGTCACCACTGACCGGGACAACCTGAACGCCGCACTCGACTGGAGTCTGGAGGCGCCCGATCAGCTCGACGCCGACCGGGGCCTCCGCATCGTCATCGGTCTCGCCGCCGCCAACCCTTTCGGGGTGCCCGCTCTGTATCGGTGGATCGAGGTCCTGTTGGCCCGGTCCCGGGCATCGGCCATCCCCGAGCGATCGGTGGTCTTCGCGATAGTCGCCGGCTGGAAGGGGCACGTGGAGGGCGATTACGAGCACGCCGAGCGCCTCGCCCGCGACGGTCTTGCGATGGCGGGCGGGCGTGACGATGCCCGGACCATCACTCTGAGCTACTACCTGCTGGGCTCAGCGGCGTACCGCCAGGGTCGGACGGCTGCCGCCCTCGAGGTCTTGTCCGAGGGCCATGCATCACTCCGCGCCATCGACGCGCCCGAGCGGTTCCATGGGACGTTGCACGAACTGGCGTCGCTGCTCCTCGTGATCCAGGGCGATATCGGTGCGGCGGCCGATGAGGCTGATCGGGCGCTCGCGATCGCGCGTCGAGCGATGAACCCGAGGGCGGTTGTCACCGCCCTCGCTTCCGTGGGTCGGTCCCGCTACGCCACTGACCGCGCCGGCGCCCTCGCCGCGTTCGAGGAGGCCATCGCCCTGGCACCGTCCTCCGCGTTCGACGGAGCCGCTCGGTCGGACGTCTTCGACGGAGCGGCCCAGCTCCGGGCCGAGATGGGCGACCGGACGACGGCACTCGGCTATCTGCGGGCCGCGATCGCCTACAGCCACGACACCGGCAGCCGTGTGATGTTGAGCATGTCGGTCGAGCGGGCCGTGGTCACCCTCGAGAGGCTCGGCGAGGACCGTCTCGCCGCTCTCTGCTGCGGGATCGTCACGAACCAGACCCTCACGCCCTTCCGCACGCTGCCGCAGGCCGATCGGGCGTCGGTCCGGGTCGCCGATCGGATGGGTCCCGAGCCCTTCGAGGAAACCCGTGCCATCGGCTCGGCTCTGAGCGTCCGAGACGTGGCCCCGGTGCTGCTGGCCGATATCGACACACTCGTGGACGACGTGGCTCCGATCGACCGCTGACCGCTTGTCGGTGCTCCTCGGAGAATCGGTCTGGACAGCGGCAGCCCGGCCGGCAAGCATCGGGAGTAACGAGACGGAACCGGCTCGGTTGAAGCACGTACGCGTCGGTGGCCGCCGACGTGTCACGACAGGGAAGGCCTCCGCACATGATCCGTGTCGCTGACTTCTGTTATCGCCATCGGCGGATGGTGCTGGTGAGCTGGGTCGTCGCGCTCATCCTGGTGATCGCCGTCGGCAGCTCGCTGCCGGCCCGGCACCGGGCCAACTACCAGACGCCGGGGGCCGAGGCCACGAAGGCCTACCAGGTGCTGGGTGAGCAGTTCCCGGCCCAGGGTGGCGACTCCATCAAGATCGTCTTCGCTGGCGACCTGTCCGATCCGGCGGTGAAGGCCCGCGCCGAGGCGGTGCTCCAGACCGCGTCCGAGCAGCCGCACGTCACGTCGATCCAGAGCCCCTTCGACGCTGCCAACGCCTCGCAGATCTCCCAGAACGGCCGGATCGCCTACGCCCAGGTCAACTTCGACACGACGTTCGACAAGTTGGCCAACGAGAACGCGAACTACCAGGCCGAGTTCATCGATGCCATCGGTCCCGGCGTCCAGGACGGGCTCAACGTCCAGATCAGCTCGTTTGTCGCCGCCGGCGCGCTCGGGTCCGAGGTGATCGGCTTCATCTTCGCCGCGTTCATCCTGCTGATTGCCTTCGGCTCGGCCCTGGCCGCCGGCCTGCCGCTCATCACGGCTCTGTTCGGTCTCGCCATCGGCGCCACCCTCGGCGGCGTGGCCTCGCGGTTCGTGGAGACGCCCGATTGGGCCGCCACCGTGGCCACGATGATCGGCCTCGGCGTGGGGATCGACTACGCGCTGTTCATCATCACCCGCTACCGCAACGCCCTCTCCGAGGGATCGGTCCCGCACGAAGCGGTGCTGGCCTCCATGGGTACGGCCGGTCGAGCGGTGCTGTTCGCCGGCTCGACGGTGGTGATCGCGCTGCTGGGCATGTTGACGATGGGCCTCAGCTACCTCCACGGCGTGGTGGCCTCGTCGGTGATCGCGGTGCTCGCCACGCTGGCGGCGTCGCTCACCCTGCTGCCCGCCATCCTCGGCTTCGTCGGGCGCAACATCGACCGGTGGCGGGTGCCGTTCACCGGGCGGGCGTCGCACCAGGGTGAGCAGGCCATCTGGTTCCGGTGGAGCCGGATCGTGCAACGTCACCCGTGGATGGCGTTCTTCAGCGCCGCCGTCATCCTCCTCGTGCTCACGCTGCCCCTCTTCTCCCTCCGGCTCGGCTTCCCCGACGACGGCAACAACCCGAAGGACGAGACCTCACGGCAGGCCTACGACCTGTTGACGGAAGGGTTCGGTCCCGGCTTCAACGGGCCGCTCACGGTCGTGGTCGACACCTCGGGAGCCAACGACGGTGCCGCCGTGGTCGCCGGGGTGACGAGCGCTCTGGGCAAGACGCCGGGCGTGGCCTTCGTCGCCGACCCGGTGACGAGCCCGTCGGGTGACGCCGCGCTCATCACCGTGATCCCGACCACCAAGCCCCAGGAGAAGACGACCGAGCAACTGGTGCACCGGATGCGTGACGACGTGCTGCCCCAGGCGCTCGGCTCGAGCGGGGCGACGGCCTACGTCGGCGGCGCCACCGCCATCTCCATCGACCAGAGCAACTACATCGGCGCCCGGCTGCCCCTCTTCATCGGGGCGGTCGTGTTCCTCTCCTTCCTGCTGCTCACCATGGTCTTCCGGTCGCCGCTGGTGGCCCTCAAGGCGGGGATCATGAACCTGCTGTCGATCGCCGCCGCCTACGGCGTCATGGCCTACGCGGTCCACGGAACGTGGTTCGGGTCGATGCTCCGGATACCGGAGACGCCAGTCCCGGCGTTCGTCCCGATGATCAACTTCGCCATCCTCTTCGGCCTCTCGATGGACTACGAGGTGTTCCTGCTGAGCCGCATCCGGGAGGAGTACCTCACCACCGGCGACAACGGCCTGGCGGTGGCCGACGGCCTGGCGAAGACGGCCCGGGTCATCACTGCCGCGGCCGCGATCATGGTGTTCGTCTTCGGGGTGTTCATCTTCGACCCGAGCACGTTCATCAAGCAGATCGGCCTCGGTCTCGCCGCCGCGGTGTTCATCGACGCCACCCTCGTCCGCATGGTGCTCGTGCCGGCCACCATGGAGCTGCTCGGTGACGCCAACTGGTGGATGCCCAAGTGGCTCGACCGCATCCTCCCCAACGTCCACATCGAGGGTGAGGGCGTCGAGGATCCGGAGCTGGCGGCCCTGCTGGCCGAGGAGCGCGAGCTGGTCTGAGCCGGGCCCGAGCGGGGCCGGCCGCCTAGAGGCGTGCCGGTGCGAGGTCGAAGCCGTCCACCAGGTCGGCCACGGGCTCGAGGGCGAACACGGTGCGCTCCACCTGGCGGGTGAAGCACCGCACCAGCGCGGCGTCGGCCTCCGGTCCGGCCGCCTGGACGAATCCCTCGAGCTCGGCGTCGGCCTCGGCGCGGTCTGCAAAGGTCCGGCCCAGGATCGCCCCCATCTCGTCGGTCGTCTGACGATCGAGCTCCGGACCGACGGCATCGAGCCGGATGAGGCAGCGGGCCAGCTGGGCGAGGGCGTGCTGCTGGTAGCGGTCGAACCCGGTGGCCGGCGGCTGCTGGGCGATCGAGTCCTCGAGCATCGCCAACATCGGCGCCGCCGCGGTAGGGGCCGGCGTCGGGGGTGACGGCCGCTCGACGTCGACGCCGATGCACTCGGCCAGTGCCCACACCAGCGCCCGCCGCTGCATCAGGTCCCACCACAGGTACTCGAAGTGGGGGGAGCCGGCCTGGGGTGCCACCATCGGTCCGGCCAGCGCCATCACGCCGACCAGTGCGAACACCACGGTGTGGAACCGGACGACGTCGAGGTCGACGGGCTCACCGGAGGCCGCCTCGTAGTGGTGGAACAGATGGGTGAGATCGGCCCCGAGCGGCTCGGCCACGTCTCGGAGGCGCAGGGCGGCGAGGTCCATCATCGGATCCCCGATGAGGCACGTCTCGAAGTCGTAGAGGGCGTGGATGCGTTGGCCCTCGTGGAGGAACTGCCCGGCGTCCCAGTGCACGAACGACGGCCGGGTGCGGTGTAGGGGGACGTTGCGACGGGCCCAGGCGATGGCGAACTCGACCAGCGGCTCCGGTCGGGCCTTGGTCCGCCGATAGAGGGGCATGTAGGCGTCGAGCATGCCGAGCCCGATCTCCTCGGGGGTGGTCGGCCGGTCGATGCCGACGGCCACGAAGGGGTCGAGGTCGAGGCGGTGGATCTCGGCCAGCAGCGACACGTACTCCTCGGCCAACGCCCGCTGCTGCTCCTCGCCGTAGCGGGTGACGTCACGGGTGCCGGGCACGGCGTCCATCACGATGGCCAGCGGGTCGGGGCACATCCCGTGGACGTGTGGGACGGGGATGCCGCCGGCTTCCAGCACACGGAGGATGTCGGCCTCCCGCTGCAGGGAGGGGTAGGGCAGCACATCGCTGCGCCGGTCGCCCCGCAGGTGCAGCCGGAGAAGCTCGCCGTCGAGCTCGACGTCCACGAACCAGGCTGGCCGCCACCGGGCCAGGCGCTTGATCTTGACCACCCGGCCGCCGGTCAGGCCCTCCAGGAAGGCGGTCGCCCGGTCCTCCTCCGTCGTCGCCGTCGATCCCGACTCGCCCGTCATGTGCAGGAGGTTGTCATGACACGGTGCGCCCGTGCGGAGTCCGTAGCCTCGGTGCCGATGTACGAACAGATCGCTCGGAACAAGCGGCGCACGGTCGTGTGCATAGTCATCTTCTTCATCCTCTGGATGGGGATCGGGGCGATCCTCGGCGCCATCGTCGGGAGCTCCGGGACAACGACCACCACCTACGACTCGTTCGGCCAGCCGGTCACCACCACCGGCCCCTCCCACGTGGCCACCGGGGTCATCGGGGGCATGTTGGTGTTCGGGGTGCTGGCCGGGCTCGGCACGCTCTACGCCCTGAGCTCCGGGTCGAAGCTGGTGCTGTCGGTGTCGGGGGCGAAGCCGGCCGATCCAGAGCGCTACCGCGAGCTCCACAACATCGTCGAGGCGCTCGCCATCGGTGACGGCCTGCCCAAGCCGGACGTCTACGTCATCGACGACCCGTCGCCCAACGCCTTCGCCACGGGCACGAGCCCGAGCCGGGCGGCGGTCACCGCCACCACGGGCCTGCTCGAGATGATGGACCGCGAGGAGCTCGAGGGCGTCATCGCCCACGAGATGAGCCACATCAAGAACTACGACGTGCGTCTGCTGGTCATCGTCAGCACGCTGATCGGGATGGCCGGCCTGCTGGCCAGCCTTCTGTGGCGCAGCAGCTTCTACGTCCGCCCTCGGGGCAAGGACGGTGAGCAGTTCGCCATCCTCGTCTTCGTGGCCGGCACCCTCTTGGCCATCGTCGGGTTCCTGGTCGGGCCCCTCATCCGCTTCGCGCTGTCGAGGCGGCGCGAGTCGCTGGCCGACGTCAGCAGCGTCGAGCTGACCCGTAACCCGGCCGGGCTCCTACGGGCGTTGCGCAAGCTCGAGGCCAACGACGTGCCCTTCGCCCAGTTCAACCACGCCACCGCGGCGATGTGCATCGACGACCCGCTGCAGCATCACGCCAGCCGGTTCCACCACCTCTTCGACACCCACCCGCCGCTGTCGGAGCGCATCGCCGTGCTCGAGCGCATCGCCCAGGGCGAGACGGTCTGACCTGACGAGCCCGCCGCCGATCACGGGGCGGGCGGCGGCCCCTGATCGCTGGGAGCGGCCACCGGCGGGCCCGAGGGCGTCGAACCCCCGAAGCTCACGCCCGGGGCGGTCCCGAAGTTGACGGTGGGAACGGCCCGGTCGGTGACCTCGGCCTCGAAGAAGCCGACCCGCTTGAACCCCAGCGGTCCGGCGAAGAGGTTGCGGGGGAAGGTGCCGGTGGCGACGTTGTAGTCGCGGGCGCTGGTGTTGTAGTAGCGCCGGGCGAACTCGACCTTGTCCTCGGTGGCGGTCAGCTCTTCCTGCAGCCGGGTGAACGACTCGACGGCCCGCAGCTGCGGGTAGTTCTCGCTCACCGCGAAGAGCGTGCGGAGCGTGCCGGTGAGCTGGTTCTCGGCCGCCGAGACCTGGGCCGGATCGCCGGTGGCGCCGGCGCTCACGGCCGCCGCCCGGGCGTTGGTGACGGCCTCGAAGGTGCCCTGCTCGTGGGCGGCGTAGCCCTTCACCGTCTCGACCAGGTTCGGGATCAGGTCGTGGCGACGCTTGAGCTCTACGTCGATCTGCGACCAGGCCTCCTGGGTGCGAGCCCGCCTCTTGACGAGGTCGTTGAAGAGGAACCCGCCGAGGAGCACCAGTACGACGACGATGATGAGCACCCAGATCATGGAGAACACCTTCCTTCCGTTCCCGAGACGTTACCGGGACGAAGCTGGGAGTCTCCGTAGAGCGGGGCCACTGCTGACCCGGTGACCGATCAGTCGACGATCACGGCGTGGAGCGCCTCGACGACGAGGTCGCGGGTGGCGCGGGGATCCTCGGCCACCAGCGCCGACGCCCCCACTTCGATCACGCTGGTGGCGACGGACAGGGCACAGGCCATACGCACCCGCGTCTCGAGGGGGATCGACGCGTCGGCGAAGAGCTGCTCGGTGCGGCGGTGGAGCTCGAGGTGCTCGGAGAAGGAGTCGGAGTGGTGGACGATCTCGACGAGGTTGTGGTTGAGCAGCTGGAACGCCCTCGGCTCGGTGATGAGGTGATCGACGAGCTCGGTGAGGGCCGCCAGCCACGTCTCGGAGTCGACCGGGCCGTCGAGCAGGTCGAGCAGGCGGCGCTGCAGCGAGGTGAACGGCTCGAGGAGGGCCCCGAGGATGGCCTCCTTGC
>DASXLH010000341.1:0-7341 GCA_036496335.1 Acidimicrobiales bacterium | reverse complement strand
AGCCGGTCCTGCCGAAGGCGCCGGTGTCGTCGACCACGGCCGTGGCCCCGGCCGCGGGCCCGCTGCACACGGTCACGACGGTGGCTGGGCGGCCGGCCCGGAGGGCGTCCCAGAGCGCCACCGGCACCGAGTCGAGTCGCTGGGCCAGGAGCTCCACCCGACCACCGCAGACCATCCCCGCATCGGTGGCGGGCTGGTCTGTCACCGACAGGCCGACCACCAGGGCACTCCTGGAGGCGTCGAGGATGGGCACGACCAGGGTGCGGACGTCGTCGTCCACCACGCCGCCCAGCAGCCGCCCAATCGGTGGACGGTCCTGGTCCCCGGCCACCGCCATGCTGCCGGTGGTGTCGGCGCCGCCGAAGCCGCGCACATCGACGATCCTGACCCAGGCGGCGGGGATGTCGTGCTTCCGCCAGGCGGCGAGCTGGGTGGCGACATCCGGCGTCATCGCTGGACCTGCCGCCGGTCGGCGTCGGTCGGATGACCCGTGCTCCCAACCACGCCTCGACAGTAGTAAAGCAATGACTAGTGCCGGTCGCAGGGAACCGGGCCCCGGATAGGTTGGCCCGCCATGGACTATCGATTCCTCGGACGAACCGGCCTTCGGGTCAGCCCCCTCTGCCTCGGCACGATGAACTTCGGCCCCCAGACGGACGAGGTCACCAGCCACCAGATCATGGACTCGGCGCTCGACGTCGGCATCAACTTCTTCGACACCGCCAACGTCTACGGCGCCACCGAGACCGAACAGATCATCGGCCGTTGGTACGCGCAGGGCGGTGGCCGGCGGGAGAAGACCGTTCTGGCGACCAAGGTCTACAACGGTCGCGACCGCTGGCCGAACACGTCGCGGCTGTCGGCCCTCGCCATCCGCCAGGCCTGCGAGGACAGCCTCCGCCGGCTGCAGACCGACCACATCGACCTCTACCAGATGCACCACATCGACCGCGACACGCCGTGGGACGAGGTCTGGCAGGCGATGGACCTCCTCGTCCAGCAGGGCAAGGTGCTCTACGTCGGCAGCTCCAACTTCGCCGGCTGGCACCTGGTGCAGGCCAACGAGGCGGCGCGGCGCCGCGGCTCGCTGGGTCTGGTCTCCGAGCAGAGCCTCTACAACCTCAACGCCCGAACCGTCGAGCTCGAGGTGCTGCCGGCGGCAGCCGCCTACGGCATCGGCGTCATTCCTTGGAGCCCGCTCGGGGGCGGCATCCTCGGCGGCGCCCTGCGCAAGACCACCGAAGGACGTCGTGGCGTCGAGCGGGCCCAGGCCCAGGTCGAAGCCAACCGCGACAAGTTGGAGGCGTGGGAAGGGCTGTGCGCCGAGCTCGGTGAGGACCCGGCCGACGTGGCGCTCGCCTGGCTGTTCCACCAGCCGGCGGTGACCGCCCCGATCATCGGCCCCCGCACCCCCGAGCAGTTCGGCGGCTCCCTCCGGTCGCTCGAGATCACGCTCGAGCAGGAGGTCCTCGACCGCCTCGACAAGATCTTCCCCGGCCCGGGTGGCGCCGCCCCCGAGGCCTACGCGTGGTGAGGAGCTCAGGTCGGCGCTGAGGCGCTCTCGCCCAGGTCGGCCAGGGCCGACGGGAGGCCGAGCACGTCGAGCCCGGCGGTGGCGTCCGGGAGGGGAAAGTCCACCTCCACCTCCTCGCCGGCCCCGACGACGAGCGACAACTTGCCGGCGGCGATGAACCAGATGGAGAACGTCAGCAGGAGCGTGGCCGCCATCCCGACCGTCCACTGTGGGCCGATGAACGACGCCAGGAACCCCGCGGCGACGGCGTTCACGGGGACGATGCCGGCGTTGGCCATGCTCAGGAAGCCCATGACCCGTCCTCGGTACTCGTCGGCGGTGGCGAGGACGACCACCGTGGTGATGAGTGCGCTGAGCAGGAAGAAGCAGAAGCCGAAGACGACCAGGCTGGCGGCGGTCACCATCACCACCCGGGACAGGCTGATCGCCAACAGCGCGATCGCCACGCCGATCGAGCACGCTCCCATCGTGAACCGCCTGGCACGGCCACTGGTGATCTCGCCGGCCAGCAACGCTCCGATGAGGGCCCCGACCCCGGGCGCCGAGGACATGAGCGCGTAGGTGGCGGCGTCGCCGTGCAGGACATCCTTCACGATCACCGGCATGAGCGGCGCGTGCATCACGCAGAACGCTCCCACCGCCGTCAACAGGAGGAGCCGGCCGACGTTGCGGTTCCTCCGGGCGTAGTCGAAGCCTCCCCGGAGCCGGGCTCCGAAGCTCTCCGTGTCGACCGTCTCCGGCCGGCCGGGCACGTGGACGAAGGCCCAGGCGATCACGACCGCGAAGAAGCTGATGGCGTTGAGGTGGAAGGCCCAGCCGATCCCCCAGAGGCTGATGGCGATGCCCCCGATCCCGGGCCCGATGATCCGGGTGGCGTTGGTCAGGCCGCTGTTGAGCGCCACGGCTTGCTGAACCTCGTCGCTCGGCACCAGTTGGGGGACGAGCGCGAGCGTGGCCGGCATCGTGATCGCCTGGGCCACGCCGCCCAGGAACACGAGGAAGATGAGCATCCCGACGCCGATGGCGTCGCGCATCAAGAGGCTCCCGATGATGAACGGGGGGATGGCCATGGCGACGTTCCCCCACATCACCAGCTTCCGGCGGTCGACGCGGTCGGCGATGACCCCGGCGACGGGCGAGAGGAACAGGCTGGCGGCGAGCGGGGCGGCGAAGGCCACCCCGATGGCGAACTTGGAGTCGGTCAGCTGCTTGGCCGCCCAGCCGACCCCGACGTACTGCGACCACGTCCCCAGCTGCGAGACCAGGTTGCCGAGCACCACCAGGCGGAGGTCCCGGTGGCGCAGCACTCTGAGCGAGTTGGGGAGGAGGCTCAACGCGTCACCGGCGACAGTCTGACCGGCGAGGCCCCTGCCCGTCGGCGGGCGCGTCCGACCGGCCGCCCGCCGGCGGGCTGCGCCTAGCGTGTCCGGCGCCATGGGCGAGGAGCAGGTGCATGACGTCGTGATCGTCGGTGGCGGGGTGGCCGGCATCAACGCCGCGCTCGAGCTCGTCGACGTGCGCCTCGACGTGGTGGTATTGGAGGCGGGTCCCCGTCTCGGCGGACAGCTGGCCGAGATCCCCCACAGCATCCGCAATGTCGTCCCGTCCGTCTTCCCCGACGGCCCGGCGCTCGTCTCGGCCATGGAGCGCACCGCCGGCGCCCTCCTGGCGGGCCGCGTCCGGTTCGGCCACGCCGTGGACCGCGCCGACGTGGCCGCCGGCTGGGTGGAGGCGGCGACCACGCGCTTCCGGGGCCGGGCCATCCTCATCGCCACGGGCTCGTCCCCGCAGGTGCACCCGGCCGCGCCCGACGGTGCCTTCGGGGGGGACGTGACGTATCACGTGGAGACCCGCCCCGACCGGTACGCGGGGGAGCCGGTGGTGGTGGTGGGAGGGGGCGACAGCGCCACCCTCGACGCCCTCGAGCTGGCCGACACGGCCTCGTCGGTCCTGCTGGTGCACCGGTCTCCGTCGCTGACGGCTCGCCGCGACGTGATCGAACGGGTGCGGGGGGACAGCCGCATCGTCGACCTTCCGGGGTGGGAGCTGGTGGGCCTGCGCGGCGGGGACCGCCTGGAAGCAGCCGAGCTCGCCGACCGGGTCACCGGGGAGCGCCGGCTGCTGCCGGCCGGCGGTGTGGTGGTGAAGATCTCGCGCGACCCGCGGACGGCGCCGTTCCGCCCGCAGCTCGAGACGGACCACCGGGGCGCCATCGTGGTCGACGGGCAGTTGCGGACCTCGGTGCCGGGCGTGTTCGCCGCCGGCGACGTCGTGTCGGGGGCCTACTGGAGGGTGGCCGCCGCCATCGGCCAGGGCAGTCTGGCGGCCCGCTCGGTCCTGCACCACGTCGAGGCGGCGGCCTGATGCCCCCGGCCGGCTCGGAGCTCCCGGCGGTGGCCGATGTGCTGGATGCCCTCCGCCGGGCGGCGGGTGACGCCGCTCCGGCCGGGGCGAGCGGCGCCGAGAGTCTCCCGGCCCGGCCCGACCGGCCAGGGGAGGAGCTGGTGGCGCTGGCGGTCGAGCTCCTCCGGTCGAACCGGAAGCAGTGGGACCTCGAGGACGTCACCCGCCGGCCTGACGCCGACGACTCGGTCGTGGCCGACTCGAAGCGCGCCATCGACGCCCTCAACATGGCCCGCCATGGGCTGGTGGAGCGTATCGACGCCGTCGTCGACGCCCGCATACCGCAGCAGCCCACCGCCCCGCCCGCCACGGAAGGCCCGGGGATGGTGCTCGACCGGCTGTCGGTGCTCGTGATCCGGCTGGAGCGGACCCGTTCGGCCCCAGCCGTGTCCGATCGGCTGCCGGTCCTCCAGCACCAGATCGACCTGCTGGGGTCCGCCCTCGAGGTGCTGCTGGCCGACGTCCGCTCGGGCGCCCGCCGGTTTGAGCCCTACCGCCACCTCAAGCTGTACGAGGGGAAGTCAGCGCCTGGACCCGGAACCCGCCACGGTTGAAGCCGAAGACCATGTGCCCGCCAACGACGGCGGCATGGGCGATCCCCAGCGAGCCCTCGCCCCGCCCGCCGCAGGCCGTCGTCATAGTGCCCTGGCGCGGCTCGACCAGGCGGACGGCGCCGTCGCGCCCGACGGCGGCGAGGTACGGGCCCAGCGGGACGACCGCCACGCCACCGGTGCCCCAGGCGGTGTCGGTTGGGAGCGGGCCGGTCGCCAGCACCGACCCGTCGGCTGGGTCGAGACCCACGTAGCCGCCCCCGGTGAGGGACTCCCAGTCGTAGTCGTCGACCTCGGCGGTGACGTTCGGACCGGCCGCCCAGAGGACCCGTCCGTCAAATGCGAGCACCGCTGTCCGGAAGGGAACGTCGCGGCGCCATCGGGCACGATCGAGTCCCCGTGACCCGGGACCCGCCAGCGCCACCGTCCCGGGACCCCCGACGGCCAGGGAGCCGCCACCGGCCCCCGCGAGCACCTCGAGCGCGGTGACCTCCCCGAGGTGCTCCCCGGTGGCCTCTACCTCCAGCACTTCGGTGGTGGCGCCGTCGAGGGGCTGCGAGACGATCAGCCCGGCGGCACCCTCCGCCCTGGGCCGGGACCCCACCAGTGCGCCGCCGAGCAGCACGATGCGTTCGACGTCGGCTCGGAATGACGAGATCCCCACCGGTTCCACCGGGCGGCAGGGCCCGGCTGGCTCCAGCTGGCGGCGATCGAAGCGCCGGACGTCGCCGAGGTGGTTGACCACCACGACGGCGTCGAGCGAGGGCACGGGCAGGACGGCGTGGACGTCGAGGTCGTACTGCGAGGGCTCGTCGTCGTGGGGGAACCGGGTGCTGGCCCAGACCGCCCGGGGCCGGAGCTGCGCGTCGGCGAACACGACGTTGCGGCCCAGGTTGTTCCAGGCCGCCATCCCGGCCACCGCCGCCACCCGGCCGATCCCCTCCGCCTGGCTGTTGCGGGGCCCGAGCTCGGCCGCGGGGTCGACCTCGGCCAACTCCGCCGGCTCCGGGCTGGCGTTCACAGGAGCGAACGGAGAAGCGAAAGCACGCGCTCGGGCGTGACCGGCGCGAGGCAGGCGAGCTCGGACGGGCAGGTCCTCGGCCCGGGATCGAAGCCGTCGAGCGCCACGACGGCGTTGTAGGCATAGTCCGCCTCGGCCTGCTCGCAGGCGGTCGTGCAGGGCTCGCCACGGGCGGCGGCGCTGTGGGGCCAGGGCCGGATGTAGACCGTGCTGCGGCGGGCGATCGTCACCGTCGGCGTGCCTTGCTGGACAGCGATGTGGGTGAGGCCGGTGTCGACGCCGACCACGGCCCGGCACGAGCTCAGGACGTCGACGGCCTCGCCCGGCGTGGCCGCGACCACCCCTTCGACTCCCGTCGCCCGCATCGCCGGCGTGGGCTCGGTGCGGCAGATCTGGCGCACCTGGTGCCCGTCGGCGGTCAGCCACTCCGCCAGCTCGGCCCACCGAGCCGGTACCCACGCCTTGTTGGCCCCGTCGGTCTCGGGGACGAGCATCACGGTGTGGGCCAGCCCGGCCCGCCGCCGATGCTCCAGTGGAACCGGCGCCGAGAAGTCGGCCCGGATGCCGAGATCGGTGCCGATCCGGTCGAGCAGGTCGTTGATGTCGACCGTGCCGAAAGCCGCCTCGAAGGCGGGGGAGCCCCACCAGTGGTCCCGCTGAAGGGGATGGTCGCGCAGGTCGACGATCCGGTCGGCGGGTCGGGCGCTGGCGGGCAGGCTGGCTTCGTCGATGCAGCCGGCGAGACCGGTGATGCGGGGGGCGAGTCCCCGCTGGGAAGGGGCCCGGGCAACCAGCCAGACCTCGTCGCCGGTGTCGTGGTCAGTGGCGATCAGGGCCTGGATGACCGGCAGCGAGACGACCAGGTCTCCCAACCCGAACGAGATCGGCGCCACGAAGGTACGGGGCACGTGTCAGTCGACGTAGTCGGTGCGGTCCTCGAGACCGGCGGCGGCGAAGCCCTTCTTCCGCTCGGCGCACTTGTTGCAACGGCCGCACTGCCGCCCGCCGACCGAATCGATGCAGGAGAACGTGTGCTCGAGGGGCAGGTCGGCGCCGAGGGCGAGGACCTCGTCCTTGCCCATCTCGCGGAAGGGCGTGAGCACGACCAGGGGGTGGTCGAGGCCGAGCTCCACCAGGGACCCGACGCCGTCCAGGAAGGCACGGCTGCTGTCCGCAAAGGGGTTCCCGCCGAGGGTGCCGAGGGCGATGGCGCCGACGCCGTGCAGCGCGCACCACACGCTCGACTTGGCCAGCAGCAGGAGGTTGCGGCCCGGCAGGTACACCGCCTCGTCCGGGGTCGACTCGTCGGGCACGCCGGCGGCCGACACGCTCCAGTGCGAGCCGTAGACGTCGCTGATCGGCAGGTCGAGGCCGATGAGCGGAAGGACGGGGAGCTCGCCCGGAAGCGCGTCGAGGAAGCGGCGCAGGTGGGCTTCCTCGTCGGCCTCCCAGGCCAGGCCGAAGCGGATGTAAAGGGGCTGCACGACGGCGCCCTGACGGGCCTGGTCGGCCACCAGGACGGCGCTATCGACGCCACCGCTGGCCAGCACCGCCAGCGTCGGTGGGCCCGTCATCGCTCGCCCCGGTACACGCAGCCCGAGGTGCAGGTCTCGCGCACGGCCACCTGCGACAGGTCGGGCAGCTGCGGGCAGAGCCGCTCCCAGATCCAACGGGCCAGGACCTCGCTGGTCGGGTTGGCGAGCCCTTCGATGTCGTTGAGGTAGTAGTGGTCGAGCTCGGTCACCAACGGCTTGACCACCGCGCTCAGGTCCCCGAAGTCGCGGACCCAACCCGAATGGGGGTCGACGGGTCCGTCGATGTGCACCGAGACG